>CAIMMA010000291.1 GCA_903842475.1 uncultured bacterium | reverse complement strand
GTCAAAGGTAAGGACTGGTTCGAGACGTTTTTGACGCCGGAAATCGGTCGTACCATCAAACCCCTTTTCCAAAAAGCCGTTAATGATATCCATACGAGCGGAAACGTGAATCCGATCATCACGAAAGACGGCCGAACGATTTTTGTGGAGTGGTTCGACAAGACGCTTAAGGACAAAGAAGGTCGTACTGTGGGGCTTTTGGCAATCGGGCAGGACATCTCCGAGCGCAAGCAGGCTGAGACGGAACGGAAGAAACTCCGAGCCCAACTCACTCAAGCCCAGAAGGCTGAGAGCCTGGGTCGCATGGCCGGTGCCATTGCCCATATCTTCAATAACCAGCTTGGTGCTGTGATCGGCTACCTGGAGTTGGCCATTGAGGATTTGCCACGGGGTTCAAAACCTATCACGATGCTTACAAATGCCATGCAGGGAGCCCTCAAGGCTGCGCAGGTGAGCGGCCTGATGCTCACCTACCTCGGACAAACATCCGGCTCAAGTGTACCGATGGATCTATCCGAATTTTGCCGCCAAAGTATGCCTTCGCTAAGGGCGGGAAACTCTCAGAGTATTATTTTAAATGTCAACTTGCCGTCCCCTGGCCCAACAGTCAAAGCCAATGCCAATCAAATACAGCAGATGTTGATCAACCTGGTTACCAATGCGCGTGAGGCCGTCGGCGAGAATCAGGGAACGGTTACTTTGACCGTCAAAACGGTTCCTCAAACGGATATTTCGGATGAGCACCGGTATCCCACCGACTGGCAAGCAGAGAATGCAGCCTATGCCTGCCTGGAGGTAACGGACACCGGCGGCGGCATTGCAAACGATGCTATCGATAAAATTTTTGATCCGTTTTTTTCCACCAAGTTCACCGGTAGAGGTCTTGGTCTACCGGTAGTTTTCGGGATTGTAAGGGCGCACGACGGTGTTATCACGGTGGCGAGCGAAGACCAGGGGACGACCTTCCGAGTGTTTCTGCCACTGTTCGCAGGAGAAATCCCGTAGCAGCTCGACAAAACTGCGCAACCATTTCCAAAAGAAGGGCGCGGCACGGTGCTGATCATCGAAGATGAGGAAATGATAAGAGATATGGCCAAGACCATGGTCGAGCACCTTGGCTATACGAACTTGCAGCAAAAGATGGTATTGAGGCGATGGAGATGTTTGCCCGGCACCAGGATGAGATCTGCTGCGTCATCTCCGACGTGACTATGCCCTGCATGAACGGTTGGGAGACTCTGACTGCCCTGCGCAAGCTTTCACCAGGTATCCCGGTGATCCTATGCAGCGGCTATGATGAAGCTCAGGTGCTGATAGGCGATCATCCCGAACGTCCGCAGGCCTTCCTGCACAAGCCATATCAGAAGGCGGAACTGCAGGCGGTGTTGACGAAAGTGATGAATGACTGAGTTTGGTTAGAATGAACGAAAGGGTTAAAAAAGCAAAAAAATCAGCAAGAATTAGCCATCGAACAGTAGATGCCTATGGTCAACATAACTCTGAAACAGATTGACTCAAACTCATATTTTTTGAACCAGGTGAATTAAAATCGCGAGGTGGAATACGAGGCAACCGATTAGCACCGGACACACGAAAAGCCATGAAATGCGATTGCAGTGTCACTCTTGGTTGTCTTCCGCTCAACAGGCCAGCATGAATAGCTCGTTTATACCTCGATTAACAGGAGAGAAATTTTCTAATGATGCCAATGAAGAACCTCTTAAATAAGCTGACAGATAAAAATGAAGAAGTATTAAAAACGATCGCCCATATGCCGACCAAAAGCCTACCTGTTTTAATAGACAATGATTTCGTGGGCAGTTTAACAGATGCTGATTTTATGCGCGTCGCAGTGTATCTCGCAGAAAAAAGTTATGATGAAGGAGGCTGTCCGATTGGCGCGGTGATAATTGATAACCGGACAAGGCAAATCAGAGGAAAGGGGCATAACACTCTCGTCCAAGAAAACCACCCTTACAACCATGGTGAAACTTCCGCTATTCGAGATGCTGGACGGATAGACTTTGGCAATACAACCATTTTTACTAGCCTAAGTCCTTGTGATATTTGCGCGACATTGATCTACATGAGAGGCTTTAGCCGTGTAGTCGTGGGGGAT
>CAIMMA010000290.1 GCA_903842475.1 uncultured bacterium | reverse complement strand
GGTCGAGGCCCAGGATTTCCGACGCACTGTTTTTCCCGCTTATTTTCCAATTGGTCTGCTCAAGCACCTGAAGAATATAGTCTCGCTCAACGGTGGCCAGGTTTCTTTGATGTGCAGACAAAGTATGCGCTGGCTTCTTGAGTTCATCGGCCAAGTGCAATTTGGGACCCGACGAGTTGATCACGGCCCGTTCGAGCACGTTTTCCAGCTCCCGAACATTTCCGGGCCAGTGATACTGGAGTAACGTATCCATGGTCCGCACAGAAATGACCGTAATAGTCTTGCCCATCCGCTTGGAAATCTTCCTGACGAAATACTCGGCAAGCAGCGGAATGTCGTCCGGGCGATCCCGAAGCGGCGGTGCGGTGATCGGAAAAATATTGAGCCGATACCAGAGGTCTTCACGGAAACGTCCCTTGTTGACTTCCTCCTCCAGGTTACGATTGGTGGCCGCAATAATCCGAGTGTTGACTTTAATGGTCTGCGTACTTCCTAACCGTTCAAATTCGCCATCCTGGAGTACTCGGAGCAATTTCCCTTGGAGTTCGAGCGGCAGTTCGCCAATTTCATCCAGGAAAAAGGTGCCGCCGTTGGCGATCTCAAAACGTCCGATGTGTCTTGCTTGAGAACCGGTGAAAGCACCCTTTTCGTGACCGAACAGTTCGCTTTCAATAAGATTTGCCGGCAGAGCGGCGCAATTAACCTTTACCAGCGTTTTGTTTTTGCGCAGACTCAGGTCGTGAATAGCACGGGCGATCAGCTCTTTCCCGGTCCCTGTTTCGCCAAGAATCAAGACCGTGGTATCGCTGCTGGCAATTTGTTCGACTTTATAGAGCACGTATTTGATCGCATCGCTTTGACCGATAATTTTAGCATGGTTGTGTTCCAGTTTAATTTCATCCTGCAGATAGGCCTTTTCCGTCTCCAATTGCGCTTGTAACTTTTTAATCTCGGCAAGGCCATTTTCAGCAATCTGCCTTCTGGCTTCCGCATCATCCTTGGCGGCGACAAACTCTGCCGTTCGCTTGGCAACCATCTCCTCAAGGCCTTTTTTGTAATACTCCCGATCAGTGACATCTTCGAATATCGTGAAAACTTCCGAAGGACTGATATCGCCCGGATAAAATACAGGGACGGCATCGATACTGATCCAGCGATACCCATCGATTTTCGGATTAAACACGCCCATGATCACACTTCGCACCGACAGACCGGTCTGCAATGCCACTAGAGCAGGATGTTCCGAAAGGGGGAAAGGTTCCTGATTTTCGCGCAGGGGGCCACATTCATCCAGCGTTGTATCGCAACCTATATATTGCTCACAATCTTTGCCGAGGATGCGTTCTGCAGCCGGATTCACGGCAACGATCTTTCCATCGGCATCCCGATGGATAACTCCCTGCAGCATCGTATCCGCCAGGACGCGGTACCGCGCATGACTCTCGCTTAATCGCCGCTCTGCTTCATGGCGGTAGAGTGCTATCTCGATTTGGATGCGCAGATCACGCTCGTTAAACGGTTTCAGGATGAAACCGAAAGCCGAGGCTCGTTGTGCCCGTTCGATCGTGGCATCGTCGGAATGCGCGGTCAGAAACAGGACTGGCAGTTGGCACTCTTGATGGATCTGCTCTGCCGCCTCGATACCATCCATCGCGCCTGCCAGACGGATGTCCATCAATACCAGGGCAGGCCTGTGCTGCCGGGCGAGTTCGACCGCCTCTTCACCGGTCGCTGTTTTGCCGGCCACCTCATAGCCAAGATGCCGGACTTTTCTGGCGAGGTCTTCGGCTATGATCGCTTCATCTTCCACGACCAGAATGGAGTGTCTACTCATTGTTCCACCTTGTTCAAGGAAAATTTGACCAGAAATTCGGTATCTGGCGCGGTTGTCAATGCCATTGTGCCGCGCAACGGACCGACCGGCCTCCGCATGAGACGCAAAGCCGAGTGCGTCGGCTTATCCTCGCAGGCCATTGCCAGGCACCTGCTTGCAAGCAATCCTGGAGCCTTTGACCCGTTCCGTGGTCGCAATAGCGTACATCTCGCCGTCATCATTAACCAAGGCGGAAGCCGTCATCCAGATTTCCACAATGGAACCCTCTTTCGCTAACCGCTGGGTTCGATACGGCTTGAGACTGCCGGTTCGGCTGAGCTGCGCTATTTTTTTCAGCGATTCCTCCCGCAGCGCTTCCGGGATAAGATCGCGGATGTTCATGGACAGCGCCTCCGATTCACTCCAATGGTACATCCGTTCCGCTGCCGGATTCCAGGCAAGTATCCGGCCCTCCAGATCCTGCACCGTCATGCCGTCGTGGGCATCGCGGACCACGACGGCCAGACGATTGAGGGCATTGGTTTTACGCAAGGTCTCCTGCATTGCCTTCATCGCGGTTATGTCAACAAAGGTAATCACCGCGCCCTCGATCATATTGTCGAGGGTGCGGTAGGGGAGAATACGCATCGTGTACCACTGTCCCGCGGATGTCTGCACCTCCACTTCCTTGGCAACCAAAGTGTTCAGCACGGCCTGGACATCTTCCACAAGGCGATCATACCCCACCAAGTTGGAGACCGTATGGCCAACGGGTCGCCCCACATCGCTTTGAATCAGATTGATGATCCGGGTAGCGGAAGGCGTAAAACGTAAAATGTGGAGGCCGTGATCGACAAAGACGGTGGCGATGCCGGTTCCGGCCAGCAGATTGTTCATATCGTTATTGGCCTGCGACAGGTCGGTCACCTTGGTTTGCAGCTCGGCGTTGACCGTGGCGAGTTCCTCGTTGATAGATTGCAGTTCCTCCTTGGAGGTCTCCAGCTCCTCATTGGTGGATTGCAATTCCTCGTTCACCGACTGCATTTCCTCGTTGGTGGATTTGAGCTCTTCGTTGGAGGTCTCCAGTTCCTCATTGGCGGACTGGAGATATTCCTCCTTGGCCCGCAGCTCCTGCCGGAGTGCCGCGATCCGCACATTGGCGCTGAGCGTTGCCGAGGGGTCATTCGCACCCCCGTCATCAACCGGTTTCGTCTGCTTGGCATCACAAGGGGCGACCTCCTCAAAGATCACCAGGTACAACGGCGCCTCAGGCGTTGCGGTGGAGCCAGCCAGGATCGGATGTATGGTCAAATTGACCTTGGCGAAGTCACCATTGGTTTTCACCCGCAGGCCCTTGCAATGGACAACCTTCTTTTCAACGGCGGCGTTGTGCAAGGCGATTGTCAGTTCCTGCCGCAACCCTTCCCGCGCCATTTTTAAAATATTGTAGACGCAGACCTCGCCCGTGGCGGGTTCCAGGTACATCCCGGGTCGGCCATGGAGATAAAGGATGTCGCCCTTGCTGTTGACCAACGCACCGGTGAGGGCAAGCTGCTGCAAAAAAATCAGTTCGGTCAACTCACGTGGCGACAGTTTGCCGGCAGCATCTCGTTTGCTATCGACCACCACGGGGAGGGTTGAATCCATCACGGGCACCGGAGGGGCAAAAAGGCCCCATGCGGTGCGCTGCCCACCATGGGCATCCTTCTTGCGGTGATACAGCTTTAATTTACGATCAAGGGTTGCAAACAGGTTGGCAAACTCCCCGACCGTCTCGGAGGAACCGAGAAAGAGAAACCCGTCCGGGTTTAATGCGTAGTGGAACAAGGGCATGAGTTTTTTCTGCAGGTCCCTGTCCATATAGATCATTACGTTCCGGCAACTGATGATATCGAGTTTTGAAAACGGAGGATCTTTAATGACGTTATGCTCGGAAAAGACCACCATATCGCGAATGCTTTTATGGATACGGTAGGAACTGCCGTCGTGTTCAATCGAAAAAAAACGGGCCAGTCGCTCCGGCGAGAGGTCAGCGGCGATGCTCGCTGGATACAGGCCCGCCCTGGCCGTGGCGATAGCCTGGCGGTCAATGTCCGAGGCAAAGATCTGGACATTGTAACTCTGCTTAAGTGCCGCCATGCCTTCCTGCAGGAGGATGGCGATGGAATAGGCCTCCTCCCCGGTTGAACACCCTATGGACCAGACACGGATTGCTTTCCCCGCCGGCTTGCCGGTAAGGACCTTGGGAATGACCTGCTCCTCAAGTTTCTTGAACGCTTCCGGATCGCGGAAGAAATTGGTGACGCCTATCAGCAGATCGCGCAACAGCGCCTCCAATTCCATCGGTTTCTGTTGCAAATGCTTGATGTAATCGCCAATCGCGTCCAACTGGAGGACGGCCATGCGGCGTTCTACCCGACGATGGATAGTGCTTGTTTTATATTGGGAAAAATCGTGACCCGTCTGGGATCGCAGCAAAATGAAAATTTTCTGCAAGGCGTTCTCGGTCAGTGGTGGAACGAGTGTGGCTGCTCGAGGGGATTTGCCGAAGGCATGGCCAGTATACGCGATAAGTTGGGCGGGCATGTCAGCTGGTAAAAGTTCGTAGTCGACAATGCCGGTGGCAAGGGCACTGCGCGGCATGCTGTCAAACTCCGTCGATTCCGGACGTTGGGCAATAACCATACCGCCTTCGGCTTTGATGGCCCGCACCCCCTGCGTGCCGTCGCTCCCCGTGCCCGAAAGCACGATGCCGATAGCTCGCTCGCCTTGATCCTGGGCAAGCGAGCGAAAGAAAAAGTCAATGGGCAGCCGCAGCCCCCTGGGGGCTGAGGGGTCCAGTAATTGGAGCGTACCGTTGAGAAAAGCTATGTCATAGCCAGGCGGGAGGATGTAGACGCAGTTCGGTTTAACCACCATACCGTCCCGAACCTCAAAGACCTGCAATCGAGTGTAGCGCTTAATCAGGTCGGCGAGGAGACTCTCGTGGTCAGGAGCAAGGTGCTGCACCAGGACAAAGGCCATGCCAGGGTCAGTGGGCATACCGGAAAAGAACGCTTCAAAGGCCGCCAAGCCTCCTGCGGAGGCACCAATACCAACGATGGGAAAATACTCAGCAGGGGTATTGATGATTGCTTCTTGCACTTGCGCTGTTTCGTTGACAATCCCAAGAGATTCCATGGCCTGTGAGTCAGGCGCAGCTTCCGCGGCCTTTGTTTTTGCTGATCTCTTTGCTTTCACAACGGTCTCCGGCACCTTGGCGGTCACCGCCTTGGCGGATTTATTGTCTTCACGATGCTG
>CAIMMA010000289.1 GCA_903842475.1 uncultured bacterium | reverse complement strand
TCCGACTTTGGCTGACGCCATCTTGGACAGACTGGTTCACAACTCATATAAACTTGAACTGAAAGGAGAATCTATGCGACGAAAACGATCAATGCTTGACCAAAAAGCCAAAACTGTGACAGTATAAAAACACCAGCCCCGAGACTCTCTCTTGGCACTGGTCTTTTTCACCGGAATGGTGGCCGCTTTCACAGCGGAACAGTGGCCGCTTTCACAGCGGAACAGCGGCCGCTTTCGCGGCAGTTCGACTGACCTTTTTCGCCGGAATACCAACCTGACCAAAGTCAACAAACAGGCCACGAAAAGAAACCGGTACTCGGTACTCGCATCTTTCTACAACTTTAGCATCAACACCGGATTGCCAGCCCTCACCAATCCCTGCAACACCGCCGTTGTCAAAAAGATATTTAAACGACCTTTGGCCGTTCAATGGCGAATAGTTGACAAAGAGGCGGTTGACGAGATCATCTTTCGAACCATGAACATCCGGAACAGACTTATGCTGGAGCTTATGGCCAGGGGAGGAATGAGGGTCGGCGAAGTCCTAAATCTCACGCCGGTCGATATTCAAGAGAGAAGCCTGGCCATTCAGAACCCGAAAAGTGGGCGGACTGGAGAGATCGTTTTTTATGTTCCACGAAAATTATTGTTAAGGTTAAACGACTACGTCAGAATCAATAAAATCGGCTTGAACGATCGGATTTTCCACATCTCATATGTTGCTGCCTGGTCGATGGTAAAGAAGGCGGGCAACATGGTTGCAGTAGAACTCCGTCCACATGATCTCCGACGGCATGCAGCGACTTATGCCTCAAGATCAGGCACGCCACTTGAAATCGTCAGCAAAGTCATTTTGCGGCATGCAGACCTTTCAACCACTCAACGGTATTTGGGCAAGGTGAATGATTCCGAAGCGATCAGGTGGATTGAGACGCTTTATGGATAGTCGGACCTCTATGGGCGAGGACATTTCCTCGCCCGTTAACGGCAACAGTAGACACCTTGAATATTAAAACTTAATAAAAATGCATACATCTAATGTAGATACCATAATTTTGGTAATTAGCAGCAAAAAAGCACCTTTGAGTTGTTAGCCTTAACCGTACTGTACACCTTGCAGTGGATTCATTTTCTGTCAAAAGAATCTTTCAGAGAAAAATGGGCTCGAGGTTTGATTTCCACTTTTTCCAAACTACTTCAGCAAAAAACAGTAGCTTCGCATTGCACCATTCCGCTGTGATTTTTCTACTGGCCGGCTTCATTCCTCATCTGTTTCCAAGAGCTTCTTTGTTCCTGGGTTTCGTTGAACCAAAAAATAACCTAGAGAGAGCGCCAGAATGATCGACGCTATTCCGACCAGAGCCTGTCCGGAGTACTTTTCGACGTCCAAAATGATGACCTTACGCGCGATGGCGATAATAGCAACGGCCATGACAATTTTCGCATGGTTGACGTTTTTGCTGGAGTAGGTCTTGACAATGGTTTCCAAGAGTTCAACGCCGATAAGCACCAGCATAAATAGGCCGAATATATCGAAAAGCTCATTGATTTCGAGAAGGAAAATTGGTGGGGTGATAACATCTTTGATGATGATCCATCCCAGCTCGATGGTTGCGAGCAGTACAACCAAAGACATCATGACGAGCAGAGAGATGAAAATGACTCTCTCGAATTTCTTGATTGCCTCTATCATCGTATCTCCTTTGTTGGAGTAGTTGCGTTTGCGCTTCTGCGAATTCTGATCCATTTATCGAGCGATATTATTGGCAGCACGATTGCCCCGACCGCGATTACGAGCATCCAGGCCCGACCATCAAGCGGCGCGGAGTTGAAAAGCGCCTGTAGCGGCTGTGCAGGTAAATGAAGCACACCTGGAGCATAAGCAGGCAGCTAATCCCGGCATTGCTAAACCTGCCCCACCGGTTGCCATACCTGGATTAGCTGAGTTAAGACTTAAGATGCTGAATTTTGGTGCAACCTGACAAACCGCATGAGTCAAAATTTTGAGATAACAATCATTTCTTGAAATCGGCGGTGATCTCATGCAAAAAACGTAATTCTTTAAGTGGGTATCTGTGGGTGTGGAAAACCATCCGCAGCCGGTAGCGGGAGAACAACTACCCTTGCACATACCAAGAATTTCTTGAATGGTATCGCCGATACCTTCATTACCCTTTGCCGCTCCGGATGAATATGAATGCGCAATTGTCGTATCGCCAGATCGTTACACGGGCACCCTACATCTAGGGGCCACTCGCGCTCAGTGGACCCCCTGCTTCATTTTTATAATTTTTTGCGCTCAAACCAAACAAACATCCATATAATTCCAGCGCAGAAGACGGGAACAATAAGCCAAGGAGAGATACCCAATACTTCTACCACCCCGATTTTCCCAAAGTCCTTCCATGCTAAAACCGTGGATTTGAAAATAGGGTAGAGCTCCGCGTAGACAGCTGCCCCCACAACCATGCCAGCAATGGCGAAGACCGCATGCCAGCGCCCTTCGCCAAGAGCCCCTATAGAAGTGCCCGGACAGAACCCCATCACCGCCCAGCCGCAACCGAAAAGGGCGCCTCCAACCAAAACAGCGCCTATATTCATGGCCTTGTGGCTCAATGCAATGATTCCGACACTGGCAAGAAACTGAATTCCGACCATGCCGACCAGTATAGCTGACAGCATGAATTTGAAGATTGTCATGTCCTTCAAAAGCATGGCGCCGACCTGCTTATCAAAGCGGAGAACGCGGCCCTTTTGCAGGAGAAACCCGAACAATATCCCTGTAATCAACCCAAGTATCTGATCGATGTTCATGATGCTCTCCTCCTGTAGACAAGTCTGGCAACGATAACACCGGTTCCGAAGAACATGGCCAGTGCAATAAAAGAGCTGACCGACAACTGCATCATGCCGCTGAGACCGTGTCCGCTAGGACAACCATCTGCCATGCGGGCACCGATCATGGCAACAATCCCTCCGAAGAAGGCGGCTGCACCTCGTTTCCCTATCGATGGGCCAAACCGTTCTTCCCAAGTCGGCGGGACACTTTCCAGCTTGAAGCTCTTATCGGTTGTGGATGCGATCAACGCTCCGAAAAAGATCCCGAGAACGAGCATGAACTGCCAATCCACCCGTACTTTTTCCTTGGTGAAGTATTCGTTGGCAGCGACTCGATCCGGAAAGACTGTCCGTTCAAGCAGCCCCGCAGCACGCACAAAGGTCGTTGATGCGCCAAGGTAATTGGTTTTTCCCATCCATTGGGTAGTTGCATACACCGAAACGATAGCCAACACCCCTACCAGCGCACCTGCCAGATAAGGACTCCATCCACCATCTTCAGTTTTCCACTTCATAGTTATCTCCTTTCCTGTGTCCGATGGTTCCGCAAAAAGTCGATTTCTGTTATTTCGAGGAGCAGGTTTGCGAAAAATATTTAAATTATTTCAGGTGTTTATTGCTATGCTCGAAATGACAAAACCGATGTTTTCCCCTTTTTGCGAGTTCATTATGTTTGGATCGAAAAAAGTATTAAACCATTGCTGGTAATCGTTGAGTGGTACCGGCCCATGGGTCTACGACCTACCATTTTTCAGAGGGATGTTGTTTGTTGCCTATCTTCCCCTTGTGAAATGTCTGATATTTTGACCTGCATGAGTGCTTCGGTCAACTGCTTTTTTGTAACGGGCTTCATGATAAATGCTTTGATACCAATTTGTTTTGCTGCCTTTTCATCAATGAGATTGCTATAACCGGTGCATAGTATAATCGGTAGATTGGGTCGAATCCGTAAAACCTCCCGTGCAAGGTCGAAACCTGTCATTCCCGGCATGGTCTGGTCAGTTACAAGAATATCGAATTTGTTCGGCTGTTCCCGAAAGCAAGCTAGAGCCGTATTGCTATCGTTGCATAATGTGACATGATAACTAAGGCGTTCAAGCATTGTTTTTCCAAGGTCAGCCAACATTTCTTCATCGTCGACAAAGAGCACATGTTCCTTTCCCATTGGTACGACATCGGTTGACTCGATCTTCGGTGCGATGTCCAATTCGATGGCAGGAAAGAAGCTGCGAAAGACTGCTCCTTGTCCAATGATGCTGTCACAAGTAACAAATCCGCCCAACGATGTGGCTATACCATGAATAATGGCCAATCCCATTCCAGTGCCTTTCCCGACTTCCTTTGTAGTAAAATAGGGGTCGAATATTCTGTCACGGATTTCAGGGGGGATACCTGGGCCGGTATCGCTGACAGAAAGGACGACAAACTTACCGGGCTTGACGTTTGGATACTGCCGAAGATCTGGGGCTGACAGTTCTTGATTTTCGAGATTTATACTGAGAATGCCTCCGGTTTGTTCCATGGCATGGAAGGCGTTGGTACACAGATTCATCACGAGTTGATGGATCTGGGTCGGATCAGCGATTATTGAACGTATGGAACCTTCGCTCTGCTGTTTAATCGTGATAGTCGACGGCAAACTGGGGCGAAGTAATTTGATCGTTTCTTTAATTATATGTTCTGGATTTAAGGGGACGGGCTCAGTGACTACTTGTCGACTGAAAGCAAGAATCTGTTTGACCAATCCAGCTGCACGCGTTCCAGCCTCTATCACTCTATCAAGTTTTTTTGAAGCCTGCGATCCTGGCACGCTATCCTCTTTGGCCATCTCAGCATAGCCCAGAACTGCACCGAGAATATTGTTGAAGTCGTGAGCAATACCTCCCGCCAGGGTACCAATGGCTTCCATCTTTTGAGCCTGAATGAGTTGTGATTGTAAACGTTGATGTTCAGCCTCTGCTTTTTTGGCATCGGTGATATCGCGAAACTCCACCGACCTCACCTGTTTACCCTTGTAAGGGATATTACGGGCTTCGAGTCGCAAGGGATATTCTTCGCCGTTTTTCCGCAATCCCACGGCCTCGTATGGCTTTTCATAACCGCTGACGATGTTTTGCATCACCAGCGTTCGGGTACTTGGTGCGATAAGCTGGAGGCCATCCATGCCGACCAGTTCTTTCACGGTATATCCGGAGATATCCGCCAAGCCTTGATTACATTCGAAAATTTCTCCCTTGTCGTGGATGGCGATCCCCCCCAGCTGGCATCGTGCAATGCTTTGAACCGTGCCTCGCTCTCCACCAGTGCTGCTTTAGCCCGCTGATGTTCGGTAAGTTCATTTTCAAGTTCCAGGTTGGTTTCTCGGATTTCAATGGTACGTTCTGCAACCCGCTGTTCAAGTTCCTCATTTGCTTGCCTGATTTCAAGATTGGCAATGTTCAGTGCGTGCTCCGTCTGCTTACGTACGACGATCTCTTTTGCTAACCGCCGAATCCAATACAGCGTAACCAATACGACCGAACCGGTAATCGCCAGCACCCAGTAAACCAGGGCATAGTCAATATGCTGCCTGATTTCAATAGTTCCCCATTTCTGACTAAGAGCATTACGTTCCTCAGGTGACATGCTGTCGATGCCCTTGCTAATCAGAGATGCCAATTCCGGCCAATCTTTGCGCACACCCATCGCTTGCTCGTTCACTCCGAAGGGTGTGGGTGCCGCGACCACTAAATTGTCCAAACGCTGCATCCTGATCAAATAAGTCGCATTTGCAAGATTGCCCACATAAGCATCCGCAGTCCCTGTGGCGACAGCAGCCAACGCTTCCGCCGAGTTTTTTTGCTCGAGTATGCGGATCTCGGGATAGTCGG
>CAIMMA010000288.1 GCA_903842475.1 uncultured bacterium | reverse complement strand
ATCCACGCTTTTTCTCCCGCCCCGGCGTGCCACGAAGGACAAACGCCCCGGTTGACGGCATGAATGCGGATGTAGCGGGCCTCTCGTTTCCCTGTTTTCGCTGAAAAATCGCGGATCATCGTACCCTCATTGCGTTCGTCAAGCCGGTTCTTCACCGATGCGACCCTGGTGAAATGCTGCCCATCAGCCGAAACAGAAAAATCAACCCTGGCCGGCATGAATATCCAGCTTCCCTGCTGTTGGAGGAAACCGGCCCATACCGATGAAATTGGTGTTATTTTTCCGAGGTCGATGGTCGCCTCGAAATCCACCCCTTCGTATCCCTGCCACCGGCCATCCATGAATTCATAACTGCCTCGGAAGCCATCGATGATCGCGCCATTACCTCCGCCCGTGTACTTTTCGCTGCAGGCGGTTGCCATGGCAATGTTAGCGTCGAACTTCGGAACAGTTTTAACCTCCTCTTTCAGCTCAGGCCCGCGAAACAGACCGATGTTCATGATCGCAGGCTCGGCCCTGGCGCCAGCGATCACCAGCCGTACCCGTAGCGCGGTGATTTCGGGGAATCTCAACAATCGCTTGTGCCCCACAGTGGTCCCACCGGCAAAGGTTTTCCATTCCATGCCATCCAGGTAGTCGAAGTGGAATTTTTCGATCCGTTGGCCCACCTGGATATCTTCCTGGAGCATCGCCACATTGAAGGCCGCCGGCGCGGGAAGGGTGTATTCTATCGTGTTATGGTGAAGGTTGATGCCAGCGTGGTCAAGCAGGTTGGTACGGAAGGTCTCATTTAGGATATTTCTCATTCCCTGCAGGCTCCTGATGTCGTTTTCATGGATGAGTCCGCGCTTATCGGGAGGGATGTTAAGCAGCAAGACCGAGTTCATTCCCACCGAATGAAAGTAGATGTCGGCTAGTTTTTCAGGCGATTTTACCCTGTTGTCGTCGGCCGCTTTCCAGAACCATCCCGGCCGGATCGAGACGTCGGTCTCGGCAGGGTACCAGGTCAGCGTGCTGGCGCCGCTGAGCCTGTTGCGGCTTCCGAGATCTTCGCCGGTGAGGTCGCGCGGGATGAAACCGCCGTCGACAGGAATTTGCTGCGATGCCGCCGATATTGCATCCGGGTACTGCACGATACCCGGCAGCACGCTCCATTCTGTGGTGCGCCCGTAACCCGATTCGGTGCCTACCCACCGCACGTCGGGACCCATTACCGCGATCACCGCGCCGGGCTGCAGTTCGCGGACCAGGGCATAATAAGAGTTCCAGTCATACACCTGCCTTTTCCCGTTGGCCCCTTCACCGCAGGCACCGTCGAACCAGACCTCCGACACCTCCCCGTAGCCGGTCAGCAGTTCGCGAAGCTGATTCCGGAAGAATTCGTTGTAATGGTCCGAATCGCCGTAGCTGGGCTCGTGCTTGTCCCAAGGCGAGAGGTAGAAGCCGAACTTCAGCCCGTACTCCCGGCAGGCAGCGGCCACATCTGCCACCACGTCGCCCTTGCCTTTTTTCCAGGGACTGGCCGCTACCGAATGTTTCGTGAATTCCGACGGCCACAGGCAGAACCCGTCGTGGTGTTTGGCGGTGATGATTGCCATTGTCATTCCCGCTTCTTTGATCACCCGTGCCCACTGACGGGCATCGAGCTTCTTCGGATTGAAAAGCCCCGGATCGTAGGCCCCATCACCCCATTCCTTTCCAGTGAAACTGTTGATGCCGAAATGGATGAAGGCGTTGAACTCCAGCCGCTGCCAGTCCAGCTGCCGCGCCGAAGGGGTCACTTCTGCGGCCAGCTCTGCGATCTCTGCAGTCGTTGCGCCCAGCGGAACAATGACCATGTTGTTTCCCTGGTACACCGGACGGATAGGTTGGGAGAAAAGTGATAGGGATATGATTTGAAACAAAACCAGAAGGAAGAGGGGGAATTTCATGTGTTAATTATTTGATTTTTAATGGTCACATGGAATACCCATAAATTAACATTCACGGTTGGCGTGGATGATGTCCTTATGGGCATTTCATATTT
>CAIMMA010000287.1 GCA_903842475.1 uncultured bacterium | reverse complement strand
GCATCGTTACATGCACCACGTGCTCAACATGGTTGGCGGCAACCGGACCCTGGCCGCCCAGATCCTCCAGGTGGACCGCAAGACCCTGTACCGCAGACTGCACCAGCAAAATGAGGAGCAGGCCAGTCCCTTGTCCACCTCGTTTCTCGGATCTTTCGGTGCCTAGCCGCTGCCCGTGCCGGGCGGGGCATATTGCCCCGTCGAGGCATATTGCCCCGCACGTTGCTGGACATCGTTTTTCAAAACGATCTAGAGGTGAGCCAGTTCCGGCTTCCCGGCAGGATCCCCGGCAGTGAGGCCTCCTTCAGCACACTTCGCATTCCCCCAGAATCACGCCATTTTAAAAAAAAAATCCTCGTCTGGAACGCCCTCCGCGCCTTCCGAAAATTTTGTCTATCAAGGAAAAATCCCGATGGGTTGGCACCTGGCACCTTTTATGCTTCAGTTAACTGGTTAATGTAGTTTTCCAGATAAGCAGTCAATCGATGTACAGGTGCAACATGGCAATTTTAGTTGGAATCCATCAGCAACAGGACAAAATAAATAGGCTTCACGAATCGTTGGGACTTCGAGCCGGATCGTTAAGCTCGGTCGGCCCCTTTCTCTCGAAAAAGGAAGCGCTGGCATGGCAGCAGAATATGCAGCAGAAATTCAACGAATGCGGGGTTATTTCTTTTGATGGGCAGGAGACCGCTGCCACCCTCTGGTATGGGTTTGCGTTTGAAAAATAAGTGCTCAAGCCGATGATGATGGTGGAGTTCTGCGCCTGGGTCAGGAGAACTCCACCGATCAGTACAAGATCAGAACCGATACAGGGGCCGTCCGGTTTGCCGATTCCCCTTGCCTGCTTTTCTTGATCGCCCCCGGGCCTCGAAGCGTTACGATTCGTCCACGTCTTCCCGGGATCCTCGCTTGCTCCTTGATTGTTTCCGTGCCAAAGCGTGCTCTACGGCTTGTTCACCGCCTTGCTGGAACCACTGAGCCGAATCCACCTCCTGTGCCCTTCAATCACCGGTAACTCCGGGAAATCGATGCTTCCGCCTTTAAAATGCGCTGCACTTGCAGTACGGTATTGAGATTGGGGATTGATGCCGCCGCTGAAGAATCCACGGAACGCGGCTGAACCTCGCAGATTCCCGAAAACGACTCCCCACTCTTATAAAATGCCCGCAATAAACCGAGATTTGCAATGACCTTACTGTTCACCGCCTTGGCGGTCCTGTTGGCGGCCGGGGTCATGCCGCTCCTGCTGCACCGCCACTTTCGCCTGATGAAGGGTTTGCATGTGGCGATGATCTTCGCCGGTTGCGGCCTTGGCCTCAGCGGACTGATCTCCCTGGCCCAGCAGCCGGGGATAGCCCATTTTTCCTGTTCCTGGCTCCAGGCCTTTACCCTCTCGCTGGCGGTGGATTCCCTGTCCATGGCCTTTCTCCTCCCCATTTTCCTGGTATCGCCGCTGATCGCCCTCTACGGCTTTGATTACCTCGGAAAACCGGGCCAATCCTGGCGGGCGGCGGTCAGCGCTTTCTTTTTCAGCAGCCTGCTGGTGGCCATGGTCCTGGTCACCATAGCCGATTCCATGGTCAGCTTTGCCCTGGCCTGGGAACTGATGTCCCTTTCTTCCTACTTGCTGGTGCTCTTTGATCATGAAAAGAAGGAGACCCAACAGGCCGGGGCGCTCTACCTGCTCTTCACCCAGACCGGCGCCCTGCTGCTCTTCGCCGCCTTTGGCCTGATCTTCAGCGCCACCGGGTCGCTCGCCTTCACCGGCATCGGGCAATTGCCCCATGCCACCAAATTGGCGGTCTTTTTCCTCACCCTGGTGGGCTTTGGCTCCAAGGCCGGCATCTTCCCGCTCCACATCTGGCTGCCCCATGCCCACCCTGCCGCGCCCAGCCATGTCTCGGCCCTGCTCTCCGGGGTGATGATCAAAATGGGCGTCTACGGCATCCTGCGGATCTATCTCCTGCTTGATGACCCCACCCCGATCTTCCCCCAGACCATCCTGGTTTGCGGCATGCTCTCCGGTCTGTTGGGCGTGGTCTACGCCCTGGGGAAACACGACCTCAAACGGTTGCTGGCCTACAGCAGCATTGAAAACATCGGCATCATCCTGATCGGCGCCGGGCTCGGCATGCTCGGTCTTTCCTCGGGGAACCGACTCATGGCGGCCTTCGGCTTTACCGGCTGCCTGCTGCATGTGTTTAACCACGCCCTGTTTAAGTCCCTGCTGTTCATGGGCGCCGGGGCGGTCCTGCAAAAGAGTGCCACCCGCCATATCGACCAGTTGGGCGGCCTGATGAAAACCATGCCCATTACCGGCCGGGCCTTTCTCACCGGCTCGGTCGCCATAGCCGGCCTGCCGCCGCTCAACGGGTTCATCAGCGAATTTCTCATCTATTTTGCCGCCTTCCAGGGCCTGCAACTGCCGGGATCGGCCCTGCTGTTTTCGATGTTCGCCATCATCTCCCTGGCCATCATCGGCGGCCTGGCCGCCGGCTGCTTCACCAAGGTGGTGGGCGTGGTGTTCCTCGGCGAGCCGCGCAGCGAAAATAGCCGGAATACCTCCGAGGTCGGCCCGACCATGCGCCTGGCCATGGTGCTGATCGCCTGCACCTGCCTGATGATCGGCGTCTGGCCCGAGCCCTTTATCCGCCTGGCGTTCCAAGGTTTGCGCGATTTTGCCCCCCTGGCCGGGATCACCCCGGAAATCATGGGGTCCATCCCCCGCAACCTCGCCTTAGCCGCCCGTCTTCTCCTTGGCCTGTTCCTGGCGTTTTTCCTGCTCCGCCGCCTGCTCTACCGGGGCAAACCCATCACCCGCAGCAGCACCTGGGGATGCGGATTCACCCGGCCGACCGCCCGCATGCAGTACACCGGCACCTCCTACGCTATGAACATGGTCGACTTTTTCCGCCCCTTCATCCGCATCAAGACCCAATACTCGGGCATCAGCAAACTCTTCCCCAAATGGACCGGTTATGCCAACAAAGTGGAGGATATCGCTGAAATCGGACTCCAGCATGCCTTGATCCAACCCATACTCTCGGCCCTGGGCAAGCTGCGCTGGATTCAGCACGGCCACATTCAGCTCTACATCGGCTATATCATTCTCACCATTGCGGTTCTGCTCTTCCTCCTGGTGGTCTAACGAACTTCCCGGCCCCAGCCCTTAGCAATCCTGCATCCAAGCGTAACGAGCTTCTTTATGGAATCCATCCTTTCCCTGACCATTGCCCTGATCATCGCCCCCCTCTTTCCCGGTGTCATTCTCAAGGTCAAAGCCCTGTTCGCCGGCAAGAAAGGTCCGCCGCTGCTGATCAAATACTTCCTCCTGGCCAAGCTCCTGCGCAAGGGTTCGGTCTACAGCGACAGCACCACCTTTGTCTTTGGCCTCGGGCCGGTGCTCTCCTGCAGCGCGGCGGTGATGGTGCTGCTCTTCTTTCCCTTTGCCGGCATTCCGTCGTTGCTCTCGTTTCACGGTGATGTCATTGTCCTGTTCTACATCTTCGGCCTCGGCCGCTTCTTCACCATTGCCGCCGCCCTGGACACCGCCTCGCCCTTCGAGGGCATGGGCGCGGCCCGGGAGGCCTTCTTCGCCACCCTGGCGGAGGCGGCGATGTTCGTGATCCTTATTTTCTTTTACCGCACCAACGGCGGCCTCAGCCTGACCGGCTATTTCTCCGGCACCCAGGCAATCTCGCTGGCCGGTCCCCAGGGCGCCCTGCTGCTGCTGGTGATGGTCGCCCTGTTCATGATCCTGCTCACCGAAAATTCCCGGGTGCCGGTGGACGATCCGGCCACCCACCTGGAACTGACCATGATCCACGAGGTCATGATCCTCGACCACAGCGGCCCTGACCTGGCCCTGATCGAAGTCGGCGCTTTTTACAAGCTCTTCTTTTACGCCGCCTTCATCGCCAGCCTGATCAAGCCCCTGACTCCGTCCGGTCCCCTGGTCGACACCCTGCTGTTCTACACCCTGATCGCCCTGGTGTACGTGGCCATCGGCATCACCGAATCGATCACCGCCCGCCTGAGGATGGACCTGGTGCCCAAATACATCCTCACGGCCTTTGCCCTCGGCTTTTTCGCCATTATCCTCACCATGGAGCTGATCTGATGTTCACCGGCATTAACGTCATCCTGGTTCTCATCCTCCTGTCCGTCCTCCTGTCGCTGGGCTCCAGCCGGATGATGGCCCTGGTCAAGATCATGGCCCTGCAAGGGGCCATGGTCTCGTGCGCCGGTCTTTTCCTCGAACAGCAGGGCACCGGTGGCCACGGCGGCATCTTTTTCTTCCAAGTCATGCTCCTGGTCAAGGGGGCGCTTATCCCCGGCCTGCTCTACCTGGCGGTGACCAGGGTCGCGATCAAGCGGGAGGTGGAACCGATTATCGGCTACCATGCTTCGCTGCTCGCCGGGCTCGGCCTCATTCTCCTGTCGGTCTACATCACCGGCCGGCTGCATCTCTCCCTGGCCGGCGATTACGCCCTGGTGCTGATCACCGCGATCACCACCCTGGGGGGCGGCCTGTTCCTGATGATGAGCCGGACCAAGGCCATCACCCAGGTCATCGGCTATCTGATGCTGGAAAACGGCATCTATCTGGTGGGGGCCTCTTTGACCAAAAAAAGCCACAACCTCTCGCTGGTCGAATTCGGCATCCTCCTCGATCTGCTGGTAGGGGTGATGATCATGGGGATTATCCTCCACAATATCAACCGTACCTTCGACGATGTCGATACGGCCTACCTCGGACAACTCAAGGACTGACACGCTATGCTCGAATCCGTCTTTCTCCTCCCCCTGGTCACCGGCCTGACTGCCCTGTTCCTGCCGGTGAAACTGGGCAGGATCGTGCTGGTGGTCACCGGGCTGCTCCACCTGCAGCTGACCATCCTCAATCTGCTCCACCCCCTGCGGCCGATTGCCCCGGGCTATTTCGGCGCGGCCCCGGCGGGCTTGCTGGTGCTGCTGGTGACCTCGTTTATTTTTGTGTTCATCGCCTGGTACGCGGTGTTTTACATGCGCGAACAGGAGATGCAGAGCGAACCGATCTTCATCGGCTGCATGCTGCTCTTTCTGGGGACGATGAGCATGGCCGCCCTGGCCGAACATCCGATGGTCCTGTGGATCGCCATCGAGGCGACCACCCTGGTCAGCGCCCCGCTGATCTTCATCAACCGTTCGAAAAAGGCGATCGAAGCCACCTGGAAATATGTACTGATCTGCTCGGTGGGCATTGCCCTGGCCCTGCTCGGCTTCTTTTTCATCACCCTTTCCATGGATCAGAGCGGCCTCGACGTGCCCCTGACCTTTTCCTCGCTCAACACCGCCGCCCGCCAGCTGGACCCCTTGTGGCTGAAGACCGGCTGTATCTTCGTACTCATCGGTTTCGGCACCAAGATGGGACTGGCGCCGATGCACACCTGGCTGCCCGATGCCCATAGCGAAGCGCCGAGCCCGGCCTCGGCCCTGCTGTCCGGGGCCTTGCTCAACTGCGCCTTCCTCGGCATCTACAAGGTCCATACCCTTATGGTGCTCGCCGGCCTCGGCAAATTCTCCGGCTCGCTGCTGATCGGCTTCGGCCTGTTTTCCATCCTTGTGGCCGGCATCTTTATTCTCCGGCAGCCGGACTACAAGCGGCTGCTCGCCTATTCGAGCGTGGAGAACATGGGGGTCATCGCCTTTGGGGTCGGCATTGGCGGCCTGGCCCTGTACGGGGCCATGCTCCACCTGATCCACCATTCACTGATCAAGTCCTCGCTCTTCCTCAGTGCAGGCAACCTGGTATTGGGCTTCGGCACCAAGCTGGTGGCCAAATGTGGCGGCATGGTCCGGATGCTGCCCCGAACCTTTGTCGGTTTCTTCGGCGGCTTCATCGGCATTTCCGGCCTGCCGCCCTTCGGCCTCTTTCTCAGCGAACTGCTCATCATCCTCGGCGCCTTTCAGACCGGCCATCCCGTGGCCGCCGGCCTGTTCATCGCCAGCCTGATCCTGGTACTGGCCGGCCTGGTGCAGATCGTCACCAACATGAGCTTTGGTCCCAGCCAGGAGGAAATCCTGGTGCCGGAACAGTTGCTGCGCATCGTCCCGCCCTATGGACTGCTGCTGACCTCGATGGTGCTCAGCCTGTGGATGCCGGAGACCTTGTACCGGATCATCGTCGACACCATCTCGATTATCGGAGGCACCATCCATGGATAATCTCCTCCAGATCACCAACGGCCAACGGGTGGACCGCAGCCAACTCCCCCTGGTCAGCTTTGCCCGCTTCTTCCGGATCATGAACGATTTCATCCATAACAACGGCTATATTGTTCAATTTTTCGCCTATAAAGAGGGCGAGCGGATGCGGCTGCTGGCCGTGGTCCGCAACAGCAATCTCTATGTAATCACCACCGAGGTGGACCGCGAATTCCCCTCGCTCACCCTCACCGTCGGCGCCAAATTTCACCTGTTCGAACGCGAAATCGCCGAACAGTTCGGCCTCCGGCCCGCCGGCCACCCCTGGCTGAAGATGGTCCGCTACCATGCCAATTATGCCGGTACCGGGGATGTGTTCGGTAATGACTACCGGGTCGATATCCCCGGAAAATACGACTATTTTCAGATCCATGGCGAATCGATCCACGAGGTGGCGGTCGGCCCGGTCCACGCCGGCATCATCGAACCCGGCCATTTCCGCTTCCAGTGCGCCGGCGAACAGGTCCTCCACCTGGAGATCCAGTTGGGCTACCAGCACCGGGGCATCGAACCGATGCTGACCCAGGTGCCGCAGAAGCGGCTGCCGATCCTCTGCGAGGCCATTGCCGGCGATACCGCCATCGGCCACAACCTCTGCTGCTGCCAGGCGATCGAGACCCTGGCCGGGCTGGGGGTCGCCCCCGGCGCCCGCACGGTGCGGACCATCGCCCTGGAACTCGAACGGCTCGCCAACCACATCGGCGATCTCGGCGCCCTGAGCGGCGATGTCGCCTTCAATCCGCCGGCCGCCTTTTTCGGCCGCATCCGGGGTGAATTTCTCAATCTCCTCCTGGTGCTCTGCGGCAACCGCTTCGGCAAGAGCCTGATCCGGCCCGGCGGTATCACCCAGGCCATGACCGGGGAACAACGCCTGCTGATCACCGCCAAGCTCGCCGAGCTGCGGCCGGAGATCGTCCATGTCTGCGAGCTGCTGTTTTCCGCCCACACGGTCCAGTCCCGATTCGAATACACCGGCACGGTCGACCGGAACATGGCGGATCAACTGGGCATGGTGGGCTACTGCGGCCGGGCTTCGGGCCTGGAATACGATGTCCGCGAATTTTTCCCCACCGAGCGCTACGCGGACCTGCCCGCCAACACCAACCAGGTGACCAACGGCGATGTCTACAGCCGGGCCATGGTCCGCCAGGAGGAAATCATGCACAGCCTCAGCCTGATTGAACGCCTCCTGGCCCTGCCGGAAGAACCGCACCGAACCGTGACCATGCAGGAATATCCGCTGACCCCGGAGAGTTTTGTGGTCACCCTCAACGAGGGCTGGCGGGGCGAGGTCTCCCACTGCCTGCTGACCGACAGTGAGGGCGGGATAGCGCGCTACAAGATCAAAGACCCGTCCTTCCACAACTGGACCGGACTGGCCATGGCCCTGCGCAACCAGGAGATTTCCGATTTTCCCTTATGTAACAAGAGCTTCAATCTCAGTTACTGCGGCTTTGATCTGTGAAGGGGACCGATATGGACAGGGACAAGAGGACAACAAACGCGGGACGCGGGGGGAACAAACCATGTTCAAGGTAATCAGCAACCGGCTGGAGCAGGGCTGCCGGACCACCAGGTATCCGAAAGAGGCCATCGAACTCTATTCCCGCTTTCGGGGACTGCCGGAGGTCAACAGCGACTGCGATCCGGCCCTGGTCCGACAATGTGCGGCAATCTGCCCCCAGGACGCCATTATGGTCGAAACCAGGCAGATCGACCTCGGCCGCTGCACTTTCTGCGGCGCCTGCGCTGCGGTGGGGGGCGGCGGATTTGTCCGCTTCACCACCAACTTCGAAATGGGGACGGCCCACCGCGGGGACCTGCGCACCGCCGGCCTCCTGCCCGATCTCGCCGCCCACAGCAAGACCCATTTCAAAAAACTCTTCGGCCGCTCTCTCCAGCTCCGTCAAGTCTCGGCCGGCGGCTGCAATAGTTGCGAGGCCGACATCAACGTCTTGAATACTCCCTTTTTCGACCTCAGCCGTTTCGGCATCGACTTTGTCGCCTCGCCCCGGCACGCCGACGGCATCCACGTCACCGGCCCGATCACCCGCAACATGCAGGCAGCCCTGCTGGCCACCTATGAAGCCATACCCGCGCCCAAGGTGGTCATCGCCAGCGGCTGCTGCGCCATCTCCGGCGGCCCCTTCCACGGCTCCGGCGAGATCATTGGCGACCTGGACGCGCTCCTGCCGGTGGATCTCTACATCCCCGGCTGCCCGCCCCATCCCCTCACCACCCTGTACGCCCTGCTGGCTTTCTTCAAAAAATAGCGGCAGCCAAAGGGAGGCAGGTTGCGGCAATCTTTGGTATCAATCTCGTCAAGGTTGGCAGCGAGCTTGGCAGCGAGCTTGCCCCCTCCCAAAATAAATCCTCCGTTTCCTTCCATGGGTGAACTCGGCCCTCAAAAGGAGACAGTACGCTTATGCGGCCCGATACAGTTGATTAATTCAGGCGGTGTGACGCCCATCCTGGAGGGTTGACGAGCCACCGGGTGGTGCGCCTTCGGAGAGAGTATGGTAATAAAATAAAAATTTGACCATGGGATTGCAAAAAAAGGGGGGAGCCTGAAGTAATGTTGCACGCTGAACTTGAAGCCGTGGTGATGCCCGATGGCCTGATTCAACTTGAATGGATGGAGTCCTCGAGAAAACTGAGCAACGCCACCGACGTCTTGCAGCATGCGATTTTTGACCAGTATGCGGCCAACCCCGACAACTGGCTGCTCTTTCTCGGTTTTTGTCAGAAAAACATTCCTCTTTCGCCTTCTTTGGGATTCTGGCGGTTCTTCGCCAACCTCTTCACCCAAAAACTTCGACTGACCCCGGAGCTCGAACAACAGCGCGGACGGGTTGTCATTCCCCTTGATCCGGATGAACTTAAGGATCTCGCCGATCGTATTCCGCTCATGACCGGCGGGGAATATCTCGAGGCCGACCTGCTACGCCGGTGGTGGCAGCGCCTGCATGACAGCTTCTCCCGGCAAATCGCTACGTTTGCCGGAACGGTTGAGGCCTTCATCAAGGGCTACAGCCCGGATATCCATATTGTCGGCCGCATCTATTTCCACCTGGTCGAGAACCGGCAGGGGCCCGACCCCTTCGCCTTCCTGGCCACCTATGCCACCGCCTTGAACGCCGATGGCCAGTCCAAACATCTGCCCTTGCAATACGCTCTGGAGGAGTACAAAACCGATACGGACAAGCTTCTGCAACTCCTTGTCAATGTCACCGATGCCGCCGGAAAGAGTGAACTGATCCATGCTCTGCTCGAATCCGGCGATTTATTTGCACCGCTGAGTTGGTCCTCCCGGGAAGCCTACACCTTTTTGCAGGAGATTGGACTCTACGAGGATTGCGGTATCCTGTGCCGCATCCCAAACTGGTGGAAGGGGCAGGCCGCACGCATCGGCGTCAATATCAGTATCGGCGGAAAAACCCCGTCCCTGGTCGGGATGGACGCGCTGCTTGATTTCCGGCCTCGACTGATGATCGGCGATGTCGATATTTCCGAGGAGGAAGCCCGCCGCCTGCTGCGGGAGTCGGAAGGTCTGGCCTTCCTTAAGAACAAATGGGTTGCCGTTGATCCCGACAAGCTGCGACAAACCCTCGCGGCCTATGAAAAAGCCCAGGCATTGGGCGAGGACGAAGGCATCAGCTTTCTCGACGCCATGCGCCTTTCCATGAACCCCGGCGCATTGCTGGGCACCACCGAGGCCATTACGGTTTCCGGGGTATCCCACGGCGAATGGCTGCAGTCGGTCATGGAGAAATTGCACCACCCGGAATCCATTGACCAGGTGACCATCGGTCCAGGCTTTAAGGCGACCCTGCGCGCGTATCAGCAACAAGGGGTGCAATGGCTGTGCCTGCTGCATACTTTGCGGCTGGGCGCCTGCCTGGCTGACGATATGGGGCTGGGCAAAACGATCCAGATCCTGGGGTTTCTCCATGTCCTGAAAAGCCAACGGGCCCAGCAGCCTGGACGCGCCTCGCTCCTGGTTATGCCCGCCTCGCTCCTCTCGAACTGGCTAGGCGAAATCAACACCTTTTCCCCTGGCTTAAGTTGTTTTGTGGCCCATCCCGACTTCCACAAACCCCAACACCTCCCGGTCCTGGAGGAAACACAGCTCGATGCCGTCGATCTCGTCATCACCACCTATGCGCTTGTCCAGCGCTACGAGTGGCTGCGCGCCTACCCCTGGCATGCGGTCATCCTTGACGAGGCCCAGGCGATCAAGAACCCTGCCGCCAAGCAAACCAAGGCCATCAAGGCCTTGACCGCGACCAATCGGATTATCATGACCGGCACCCCGATTGAGAACCGGATGGCGGATCTCTGGAGCCTGTTTGATTTTGTTAATCCCGGCCTGCTGGGCACCGCCAAGGAGTTCACCACCTTCACCAAGGGACTGGCGGACACGCCGACGGGGTATACCGGCCTGCGCCGCGTGATCAGCCCCTTTATCCTCCGGCGAATGAAGACCGACAAGTCGATTATCAAAGATCTCCCGGACAAGGTGGAGGTCAAGACCTGGGCGCTGCTCAGCACAATACAGGCGG
>CAIMMA010000286.1 GCA_903842475.1 uncultured bacterium | reverse complement strand
CAGCAACAATCTGACTGTTGCGCAGGCACCGTTTACCCACCTGAATCGTCTATTGTTGCAGCAGAGAATGAAGAAAATCGTCCACGATCCCAATGGATCGTTTTCGTCCGGCTAACAGGAGGGCAACGGGTTAGTAAAGTTAACTTGTAAGCATCAATGCCCTGGGGTCCCCTCGGTTTGGCTCGCACATATCTGCCTTGCCGCCGAGCGGCTGTCCCCGCTCAGGTGGCTGATCAGTCCCATGAGAAAAGGGCCGATAATCGCGGCAAACTTTCCGAAAATATTATAAAATTCGAAAAATTCCGCACTCTTTTCCGGAGGGATCAATTTGCCGAAATAGCTGCGGCTCAGGGCCTGAATGCCGCCTATGGACGAGGCCACCAGAAAAGCTATCCCCCAGAAGGCTGCTTGTTGCAACCTTGGATCGGCGATGGCGGGCAACCCGAAGGCGCAGAACGTCACCAGGCCGTAGATGCCGATCCCGATCAGCAACATCCGTTTGGTGGAATATCGGGTCGCCAATCGCCCGTAGAGCAGGGCAAAGGGGAAGGGCACGATCTGAATAAAAAGCAGGACCGCGATTAGGAGGGTGACGCTTGCGGTCCGATGGCCGCAGGGGAGCCGCCATGGGGTGCCGGTCAAGGGGCGGATACGGAAAGCGCGGAATTACAGGCTGGGCGAAAACCGGTTGTCGAGGAACTGGCCACCTATTCGGTTACTGGCAATACTTTTGATCCGGAGTCTTCTTTGAATCATCGTGCCGGCTATGGAACGGAATTTGATGCTGATTTCCTGGCCGCTCGAAACGGAGCGCAAAAACTGGTACGGCATGAGGAATCCGATGCCGCCCAGGGATATATCGCTTAAATACACCGGGCATTCCCGACGGTTGGGAAGGACAACCAGTCCCTTGCTGCAGGTGCTCTCCCGTGGGGAAGAGCGATTGTTCAGGGTGCAGAGCGTCGACATGCCGCAGTTGCACCGTACCGTTTTTTTTCTGGTCCCGGCCGGAACGGCGAGGTATCTTTTTTTTTCACAGCGGGGGCAGGTGACGCGTATCCTGCCGTCTATGACATTACAGGTTTGGGATTTACCGCGCATGGGGTCCTCTTGTCAGCAAGCAAGGGAAGAAAAGGTATGTCGCAGTACATCCTAAGACCTGGGGTTTGTCAATGGCGGGTGCAGCCGATACCAAAGAAAATGAAGGGGAGCGTGCTTTGCCTCGGTTATGGCCGCCGGGCCGACCAGCGGGCTGTAGTGCAAAAAGCCTGCTTGGCTGCAGATAACCGTTGCTCTCCTGGCCAGAGTCCGTTTGTATGCTGACCGGGAGCCGAATCCACGGCAACCAAAGTGCTGTCCGCAATCCCCTGATACTAGGTAAGCGGCACGGGCACCTCCTCTGGAGAACGAATATGGAAACCATCAGCACCATCCTGCGGGATCTGACCTATAGCGACCTCAATCAATGGGCCGGTGAAAAAATCTGCAGTCGCGGAAAATCCTATATCAAGCGGGTGACAGAACTGCGCCGCACTCCGGTGGACCAGCTTGTGGCCCGGGTGTCGGGCAGCGAGGAATACGCCACGCTGATTCGCCTCGATCGGGCGGGAGAACACGATTGGTCCTGCAGCTGCCCCTATGCGTCGGGCCCCTGCAAGCATGCGGTGGCTGTGGTGCTGGCGGCGGCTGAACGGGTCAAACGGCGGGAGGACATCCCGTTGATCGATGAGGACGATGAACTGTACCTCGACCTCTTCGGCGACAACCAGGCCGCGCCTTTGCTCTGCCGGCATTCCGAAAATGAAGCGCTGGAACCCCCGGAAAAGGAAAGAAAGGCTGGAAAGGTCTCGATTCCCAAGATCCTGGCCTCCAAAAGCCGGGAAGAACTGCTGGTGCTGGTGGTTGATCTGGCCGGGCGATATCCCGAGGTCGAGCGTCTTATCCTGGAGACCGAACAGCTGCACAGCGGCCGCATCGACCCTTTGATCCGCTCCTTGAGCCGGGAGATCAAAAAACTTTCCAGTGAGCCTGCCTGGTACAACCATTGGAAGCACGAGGGCAATGTGCCGGATTATTCCCATGTGGAGGACCAGTTCAAAGCGCTGCTGGCCATGGGGCATGCCGATGCGCTGCTCCAGCTGGGCGAGGAACTTCGCAGGAAGGGAACCGCGCAGGTGGAGCAGTCCGATGATGACGGGGCAACCGGCAGGGCGATTGCCGATTGTCTGGAGCTGGTGCTCCAGGCCGTGCCGAAATCCTCCCTGACCCCGCCGCAGCAGTTGCTTTGGGTGCTCGACCGGCTGCTGGAGGACGAATTCGCGCTCCTGGAATCAGGGGAAGAGGTGCTCGAAAACCCGATCTACGCCCAGGAACATTGGCAGGAGGTGGCCAGGGCCCTCGAGCATCGCCTGGCCACCCGGGCGCGGCCCCGCAACCCCGCCTTTTCCGATACCTATCAGCGAAAAAAAGTGATGAACCGATTGATTCATGCCTATCGGCGGTCCGGCTGGCCGGAAAAGATCCTGCCGCTATTGGAGGCGGAAGCCGATCATTGCGGGAATTACGAGCAGCTGGTCGATGCGCTGCTCGCCGCCGGCCAGCGGGAGCAGGCGCGGCAGTGGTGCATCCGCGGCTTTGCCCGCACCAGGGAAAATCTCCGCGGCATCGCCGCCGGGCTCCAGAAAAAGCTCCGGGAAATAGCCGGGCTGGAAAAACGCTCCGACTTGGTGGCCGCGTATCGGGCCCAGGATTTTTTTGAGCATCCCACCCTGGAAACCTACAAAGAGTTGCGTCGGACAGCCGAAAAGGCCGGCTGCTGGCCGATGGTGCGGGACGCGGCGTTTGCGTATCTGGAAAGCGGCCAACGTCCCGATCTGCCCGCCAAAGGCGGCAAGGCGACGGACTGGCCGCTGCCGGAGCCGGAGGTCGGGTGGCCGCAGGTCAAAGAGCGGCGTGGATATCGCCCTTTTCCCAATCGTGAAACCCTCATCGATATCGCCATCGCCGAAAAACGGTTCGATGATGTGGTGACCTTGTTTTGCGCCCTGCGGGAAAAGAATCGGGCAGGAACGCATCTCGGTCAGACGGTGGCCAAGGCGGTGGCTCCGACCCATCCCGAGATCGCTCTGACCATCTGGCGGGATCTGGTCGACGGCTTGATCGCCGAGGTCAAGCCCAGGGCCTATGTCGAAGCCGGCGGTTACCTTCGTCTCATGCACAAGCTCTATGAGAGCGGCAACCGGCAGGCCGAATGGCAGGCCTTGGTGACTGAACTGCGGCGAGCCCACAAGGCCAAGCGCCGCTTGTTGGAAGTGCTCGATACGCTCACCAATTCCGGAAAAAAGATCGTCGAATGAGTTGCACGCCACGCGGGTCGTCCCCGGTATCCGGTCGCCCTTCGGGGCGATTTGCTCACCTGTCCTCCCGCTCCCTCCCGGTCCCCTGGCGGACCGTGTCCCAGAACGCCTGAATCACCGGATTGCCCAGATTCCTTTTGGTGGTGCAGGCCCCGATGGTAAACGGGGTGAGGTGCGGGGCGACCTCCAAAATCCGCACCTGATCCTGGAGCGGGCTTTTCTCCAGCACCAGCTGCGGCACCACCCCCACCCCGCAGCCCAGGCTGACCATGGCCAACAACGCTTCGTTGCCCGCCACCTCGGCGTAGACATTGGGTTCGATCCCTTTTTCCTTGAACCACCGGTCGATGCGTATCCGGCTCAAGCCCTGTTCGGCCAGGATCAGCGGAGTCCGTTGCCAGTCGATGCCCTGGTGGCGGTCGACCCGGACCCCCGGAAAATTGACCGGCTCAATGAAGACCAGCGGGGTTTCGGCCAAGGCAATGAAGACAATCGATGACGGCAGCAGCTCCGGCAGGGCGGCGATGGTGACGCCGGCCTCCCGGTTACGCAGCTTGTCGAGGGCCTCGGCGGCGTCCCCGGTCTGCAGTTTGATCTGCACCCCCGGGTGTCCATTCCGAAAGGCTCCGAGAATGCCGGGGAGGATCGAGTAGGCGGCGGTGACCGAGCAGTAGATCGAAATCTCGCCGCTCAGCACTGCATCGGCGGTGAGCGCCTGTTCCAGATCCATCCAGCGCTGCTCCGCCTCTTCGGCAAAATTTTTAAAAAGCAGGCCGGCCGGAGTCAGGGAGACTGTACGGTTGTTGCGGAAAAAAAGTGGCTTGCCGAGCTCTGCCTCGATTCGCTGGATGGTTCGGGTCAGGGCCGAAGCGGTGAGGTGGCAGGCCCGGCTGGTGCGGCCGAAGTGGAGGGAGTGCGCCAGGTGATTGAAAATTTTGATGGTTCGTATATCCATAAAGGTGCGGGAAAAAGTGAAGATCCATGGTATGAGGCGGTGGTATGGGTATTGTGCGCTTGTGTTGCGTTTTGCGCAACAGTTAATTGCAAATAAATCACTTTTCGCAACGAAAATATCGGGTATGGTTGGACAACATGTTCTTTGGTCCACCTGCATGACCTGAAAACGCACCACCAAAAAAAATACACAGAGAGGAACGACACGATGGGACAGAATTATTTCAACACCTTGCCGCTGCGCCTGCAGCTGGAAGAGCTGGGCAAATGCCGATTCATGGACATCTCGGAATTCGACGGCGTCGACAAACTTAAGGGCAAGAAAATCGTTATTGTCGGCTGCGGCGCGCAAGGGCTGCACCAGGGGCTCAATCTCCGCGATTCCGGGCTGGATATTTCCTATGCCCTCCGGGACGAAGCCATTGCCTCGCAGCGTCAATCCTGGAAAAACGCCACCACCAACGGCTTCACCGTCGGCAACTACCAGCAGCTGATCCCCACCGCTGATCTGGTGATCAACCTCACCCCGGACAAGCAGCACTCCAAGGTGGTGGCCGCGATCATGCCGCTGATGAAGCAAGGGGCCTGCCTCAGCTATTCCCACGGCTTCAATATCGTCGAAGAGGGTATGCAGATTCGTCCGGACCTGACCGTGATCATGGTTGCCCCCAAATCCCCCGGCACCGAGGTGCGCGAAGAGTACAAGCGCGGTTTCGGCGTGCCGACCCTGATCGCCGTCCATCGGGAGAACGATCCGAAAGAAGAGGGCTGGGATATCGCCAAGGCCTACGCCTGCGGCACCGGCGCCCACCGGGCCGGTGTGCTCCAGTCATCCTTTGTCGCCGAGGTCAAATCCGATCTCATGGGCGAGCAGACCATCCTCTGCGGCATGCTCCAGGCCGGGTCGCTGCTGTGCTATGACAAGATGATCCAACAGGGCATCGAGTCCGGCTACGCTTCCAAACTGATCCAGTACGGCTGGGAGACCGTCACCGAGGCCCTTAAGCACGGCGGCATCACCAACATGATGGATCGGCTTGCCAACCCGGCCAAGATCTGTGCTTTTCAACTGGCCGAGGAGATCAAGGAAATCCTCACCCCGCTGTTTGAAAAGCATATGGACGACATCATGAGCGGCGATTTCTCCCGCACCATGATGGAGGATTGGGACAACGACGATAAAAACCTGCTCACCTGGCGGGCGCAGACCGCCCAGAGCGCCTTTGAAAAGGCGGTGTCCATCACCGCCGAGATCCCGGAGCAGGAGTTCTTCGACCACGGTATCCTGATGATCGCCATGGTCAAGGCCGGCGTGGAACTGGCCTTCGATACCATGGTCTCCGCCGGGATCAAGGAGGAATCCGCCTACTACGAGAGCCTGCACGAGGTGCCGCTGATCGCCAACACCATCGCCCGCAAGAAGCTGTATGAAATGAACGTGGTCATCTCCGATACCGCCGAGTACGGCTGCTACCTCTTCGCCCACAAGGCGGTGCCGATGCTGGCCGAGTTCATGGAGGAGATCGATACCGATGTGATCGGCAAGGGGTTGGTGGTCAAGGACAACGCGGTCGATAACATTGAACTGATCGGGATCAATGCGGCCATTCGCTACACCGTGGTTGAACAGGTCGGCGAGGAACTCCGTTCCTATATGAGCGCCATGAAGCCGATTATCTGATCGAATTGGTGACCTGATTCGCCGGTTTTCGCACCGGCGTCATGTATCCCCCTTTGCCGAATGCGGCGGAGGGGGATTTTTTTTGTCAGCGCACCTGGTCTGCCATTGCTGGCTGAGGATGGAGCCGACGATCAGGGCCAGCCCGATGCAGGTGGCTCCATGGATCGGTTCGCCGAGCACCAGGCGGAGGAAAAGGAGCGAAAGGAAGGGGGTGACATAGACGAGGTTGCCGATCCGGGCGGCGGTGGCGGATAACTGCAGGGCGGTGAGCCAAAGGACAAAGGTGATGCCCATCTCGAACAGGCCGATGTAGATCAGGGGCAGCCAGGCCTGGGGCGGCGGCAGGACGAGGCCGCCGAACCACGGGCTGGCGAGCAAGGCGAGGCCGAGCCCGGCGCTGAAGCCGACCAGGAGTTTGATCACCGGGTCCAGGCCATCTTGTGCGTTGAAGAGCCAGAAGGTGGCCCAGATGAGGGTGGACCCCCCGGCCAGGAGCAGGCCCAGGCGGCTGAGCTCGCCGAAGCCGGTGTATTGCCCCTGGGTGGCGATCAGAATGGCGCCGAAAAAGCTGACCGCCACCGCCGCCACCTGCGTCTTGGCAAGCGTCTGCCCCAGGATTGGCACCGACAGCAGGGTGAGCACCAGGGGCCAGCCGTAGTTGAGCGACATGGCGATCTGGCCGGGCAGCAGGCTGTAGGCCTTGAACAGGACCAGGTAGTAGAGCCAGGGATTGAGGATGCCGAGCAGAGCTGCCCGAACGAGTACCTGGGCCGGGGTGCGCCGCAGGGCGGCCAGCTTGCCCTGGAGGATGAGGATGAGCAACAGGACCAGGGTGGAGATTGCCACCGAATACAAGAGCAGGGTATACGGGGTGACCAGGCGTAGTCCGATTTTGAAAGCGGTGGCGGCCGTGCTCCAGAAGAGTACGACCAGGAGGGTGAGTAGAGCGGCCTGGGTTTGTCTGGGCATGGCAGGTCAGTCCAGGGATCGTTCGCCGAGGTTGCCGTAGCGGTGGTAGTTGTGGCAGAGGGACTGCTGCCGGAAATAGTGCAGCAGTTCGATCCTCCCTTCCATGACGACCGGCGCCCGGGCGATATGGATCCCAGTTCGGGCGGCCGCGGCGGCGATCAGGGGGGGGACCCGGTCGGGGGCAGCGTAGCGCAGGCGGCCGATGTTCGGTAACCGTGCCGCCAGTTCCTCGTCGCTTTGCTGCCGCAAGGAGATGCCTTGGAGGAAACGGCGGCCGTGGGCGCTGTCGAGAAACCCGGTGACCGGGCTGGTCAGCTCCGGCGGCAGGCTGAGTTCCGTGCGGCACCCGGCGATGACGGCCGCGGCCACCCTGGCCAGGGTGGCAAAGAGGCTGTCATCGGCATGGACCCGGATGACCAGGAGCTCGATCGGCCGGTAGCGCAGGAAGTTGTCCTGGCCACGGAGATGGAAGAAATCCTGTTCCCGGCCAAAGCGGACCTCCATTTGGTGCAGGTAGCTGGCGATGGCGCTGGCGGTCTGGTCGAGATCTAGGCGGAGCTCCGGCCATTGGCCCCAGTGGAGCAGTCGGCGCCATTCCTCGGCCAGCTGCAGCCAGCGGTGGTCGGTGGTGAGCACTTCCACCTGCGGGTGGACGGTTTCGGTAAACCGCATCAACCCGGCGACATAGTCGGGGCCGCCGGCCTTGAGTCCGGGACCCAGCGACGATTTGCCCAAGCCGCCAAAGGGCTGGCGCAGGACCAGGGCGCCGGTGGTGGGGCGATTGATGTAGAGGTTGCCGGCGTGCACCTGTTGCTGCCAGCGGGTCTGCTCTCGCTTATCCAGGCTTTCCAGGCCGCTGGTCAGGCCGTAGCCGGTCCCATTGACCAGCTCGATAGCCGATTCCAGGCTGTCGGCGCGCATTACCCCGAGCAGGGGGCCGAAAAATTCGGTGCGGTGGGTGAAACTGCCCTGCTGTACGCCGTATTTGATCCCCGGCGACCAGAGTCGGGGATTGTCTCCCTGCATGACCGGTTGCAGGGCCCACTCCTCGCCGGGTTCCAGGGTGGTGAGGGCGCGGAGCAGCGGGCCTGCGGGCGGCCGGATCAAGGGGCCCACCCTGGTGTCGAACTGCCAGGCCGAGCCGACCTTGAGGCTTGCGGCCGCATCGACCAACTGTCTGCGGAAATGGGGATCGTCATAGAGTGATTGTTCCAGGATGAGCAGCGAGGTGGCGCTGCACTTCTGGCCGGAGTTGCTTAAGGCCGAGTGGAGGACGTGCTTGATCGCCTGGTCGCGGTCGGCCATGTCGGTGACGATGGTGCCGTTCTTGCCGCCGGTTTCCGCCGCCAGCGCGACGCCCGGAGTCCGGGCGAGGAGGGACATCCCGGTTTCGGTGCCGCCGGTGAGGATGATCGCATCCACCAGGGGGCTGGCGGTGAGTTCCGGGCCGACCGTTGCGCCGGCGCAGGGCAGGAACTGGAGCACCTGTTGCGAGATCCCGGCCCGCCAGAAGCATTGGCAGAGCTTCCAGCCGGTGAGCACGGCCTCCGAGCTGGGCTTGAACAGCACGGTGTTGCCGGCGGCGAGTGCTGCGCTGATGCCGCCGCAGGGGATGGCGATGGGGAAATTCCAGGGGGCGATCACCAGCACCACCCCTCGACCGGAAAGTTGGAGACGGGTCTGTCGATGCAGCAGCTCCACCGAAGAGGGATAGAACTCAGTGAAATCGATGGCCTCGGACACCTCGGCATCGGCCTCGGCAAAGATTTTGCCGGTCTCGGCACAGGCCGCGCCGATCAGGTCGCCGCGGCAACGGCGCAGCTCCATCGCCGCCCGGGCGAGCAATGCCTGTCGCGTGTGGGGATCTAAGGTGCGCCAGCCGTCGGGATCGTCGGCAGCTGTCCGGAGGGCGCGTCGGCCGTCTTCGACCGTGGCCAGGGCGACGCGGCCGAGCAGGAGTTCCGGCTGGCTGGGATCGGTACAGGTGCGCGTTTCCCGGTCGGCAAAGAACTGCTCGCCGGCGATCACCAGCGGGATCTCCAGCGGTGGGCATCCAGGCGCCTTCCGCCAGCGGTCGCGGATGGCGAGTGCCCAGCGCCGGTTGGCGGCCAGCGACCAGTCGGTGTCCGGTTCGTTGACAAAGCGGCTGCGGGGTGAGACCGCGGCCCTCGATGGCCAGGTTTCGGCGGTTCGGTCCTGGATGCGGTTGGGGGTGGCGGATACGGTTTCCTGCAGGTCGCAGGCATGGAGAAACTGTTCTTTGAGCAGGGTCCATTCGCGGGAGTTGACCTGAAGATTGGGCGCATAGCGGAGAAAGTTTTCCGGGCCGGTGTTTTCGTCGAGGCGGCGGATCAGGTAGCCGATGGCGTTGATGAATTCGTCCTTACCCGCCACCGGGGCGTAGAGCAGCACCTTGCCCGAGCTTTCCTGGAGGGCGCGGCGGACCGGGTCGGCCATGCCCTCGAGCATCTCGAAACAGAAGAACGGGCCGACCCCCGCCGTTTGGGCCAGCGTGGCCGCATAGGCAAGGTCGAAAAGGTTGTGGGAGGCGATGCCCAGCTGGACGGCGACGATGTTGTCCGACTACATGCCGAAGCGCACCATCCGCTGGTAGTTGGCGTCCACCGCCGATTTTTGGTCGTAGGTGGCCAGCGGCCAGTTGTGCAGGGCCGCTTCGAGTCGCTCCATCTCCAGGTTGGCGCCCTTGACGATCCGCAGTTTGATCGGCGCCCCGCCGCGTGCCACCCGTTCCCGGGCCCACCCGGTCAGCTGCTGCTGGATGGCGAAACTGTCGGGCAGATAGGCCTGGAGCACCATGCCCGCCGAGAAATCGAAAAACTCCTCCTCCTCAAGGGTGGCGATGAACACCCGGGTGGTGAGGGCCAGATCCCGGTATTCCTCCATGTCGAGGTTGACGAATTTGGCGGCGCGGGTCCCGTCGGGCCGGGAGTATTGATGGTGTTTGGCAGCCCGGTAGAGGGTGGCGAGACGTTCTTTGACGGTGGCGACGGTCTCTTCGAAGGCGAGCGAGCTGATCTGGGAGTACAGGGTGGAAATCTTGATCGAGATGTATTCGATCGCCGGATCTTCCATGTCCTTGAGATAGGTGGCCAGACGATGGGCCGCCTCCTGTTCGCCCAGCACCGTTTCGCCCAGGTGATTGAGGTTGATGCGCACCCCCTGGGCGCGTCGCCTGCGGAGATGTTCCCGCAGGGGCGAGGGTTCGCCGGGGATGATCACATGGCGGCAGCGGGCCCGCAGCTGTTCGATTAGCCGGGGGACGGCCAGGGCGCCGCAATGTCGGCCCGCAGCGAGGAACAGCCGAAGGGCCAGGCGTTCCAGCCGATTGAGAAATGCCGACATTCCGTGGTCGCGTAGCAGGCTGGCGAGTTGATCCGCCACCCGCCCGGGGTTGCTGGAACGGAAACTCAGATCGATGATCCGGCTGAGCAGGACCTTGTCACGGGGATGTGTGAGGAGTCGCTGGAGCTGCTGCTGGAGGCGCAGCTCTTCGGCGGTGCGCAGCTGGTTGGCCCGGTGCTGCCATTGTTCGGCCAGCACGACGGCGGCATCGATCAGGGCTTGCGGCGATGAATGCATGGCAGCGGCGCCTCGCGGGGGGAACGGTTCGCTGCCCCCAGGTTTTCAGCCGATCGAATCTTTGCGTTACAACTGCTTATCTTCGGGGTAGCTGGAGTTGAAGGTGTAGGAGACCACGGTGCCGTTGCCATCGAAACGGACCACCAGGTCTCGGCTTTGGGTGTCGTTCATGCCGTATTTATAGGAGCCGTAACTCCAGGTCTGCTTGCCGTCCTCGACCCCGGTGCGCCAGGGCGGGCCGAACATCTGTTCGATCTGGGCGCGGGTGGTCTGGTGGAGCTTGATCTGCGGCACCATGTGGACATTGAAGTCCTTGCCGGCACTGACGCAACCGGCCAGGAAAAGGAGACAAAAGCAAAAAATCAGGGTTCGCAGGGGTGGGTGGATGCGGTGCATGGCGTGTTTTTGGTTAGGGTGAATGGGGGTATCGGCGCCCACGGGTCAGGCCCGGGCGTCAGCCTGGTTGATCAGGGCCTTCTGGGCGGCCAGTTCGACCTTTTCAATCAACTCCCGGACATCGATGGGCTTGAGGCAATAGTCAAAGGCCCCGCTTTGCATACCTTCGATCCCCGATTTCACCGAGGCATGCCCGGTGAGAATGATGACCTCGGTCAGCGGCCAGCGTTGTTTGACCTTGCGCAGGCATTGAATGCCGTCCACTCCGGGCATGTTCATATCCATGATCACCACGTCAATGGGGTGGGCCTCCAGACATTCGAGGGCTTCGACACAGCCTTCGGCGACACTGAGACGAATGCCCATGCGCGACAGATGCTTGAGCATGACCTCCTTGAATTCAGGTTCGTCGTCCACCAGCAGCAGATGAATCTTGAGGGCTGCATCGAGTTGGAAGGCTTGTTCACTGGTCATGGTTCAGCATTTCCTCGATCTCTTGAATGAAAGTTTTGCTATACAACTGCTGTGCCCGGGCATCGGTCAGCGCCATGTCGATCTGGCGGGTGTGGATGGTGAGATAGCCCAGGATTTTCAACCGATCGTAGAGGAACGTTTCCGTGCCGTGCTCAATGCGTGCGGTCAGTCCATCGCCCATCAGGTCGATTCGAAAATCAAATTTCGCCAGGACATCGGCGAGCAGTTCGATGCGGCGAATCCGCTGCCCGTCCGCCGCCGCTCCTCCCTTGAAATGGAAGGTGATGTAGCGGTCGATGGGACGGCGGCCAACCATGGTCTCGATCATGGCATAGTGATATCCGAGGCGCACGCTGAGGTTACAATAATTTTTCGAAATAAGGAAATAATTCTTCTGCCCCGGAAGGGAAGACAGGGTGGGGTCGAGACCTGCGCGTATCGCCGATTGGACCAGGAACGTGGCCATGGTGGTCAGCGGGACAGGGGGCGGACCCTCCCAGGGCCGGGCATGCATGCCCTCCCACAGGGCGAGCATGGGCCGGCTGATAATATCGGCGGTGGTGATTTCAGGACCATCGAGCATAGAGTCGGGGTGAAAGCCATCCTCGAGGTTGATCACCCACCATTCCGTTACGGTATTGTCCCTGATCCGTTTGGCCGCCCCTTGGTCGAAGTGGTGGCGGTCGCCGAAAGCGAACATTTCGATGACCGAGCGTTCGTGGCAGAAACGGGTGATGTCGTGCATGGTCCGGCAGTTGGCCGGTTGGAAGTCCGCTGCCGTCGGGTCGAGGAGATGCAGGGGGGCGATATGCGCCAACACGGCCTGCAAGGTCTTCTGGACCGGGCTGCCCTCCATGGGATTGGGTTTGGGTTTGGTTTCCCGCAGGAGTTCCTCGATGCGGCCCCGATAGACCGCCCGGTTGCCGGCGTCGACGGTGACCATGGCGCCGTTGTGCAGGGTTTCGATGGCCTGGGGCAGGGCGAGCAGGGACGGCAGCCCGAATTCCCGGGAAAGGGTCGCCAGGTGACCGGCCTCGCTGCCGGTCTCGGCGATCAGGGCCGTGGCGCGTTTGAGCAGCGGTGCCCATTCCGGCAGGGGATGCTTGACCACCAGCACCGCGTTTTTAGGGCATTGGAGCATCTCGGCGGTGGTCCGCACGATCCAAACCGGGCCGCTGCCGACGCCGGCACAGCCGGTCACCCCGCCGCGAAGCAGCATGCGCTCATCCTCAAGGGCCGGAAGGGAAGAAGAGGCCGTCGCCTGCCCGGTCATTGAGATCGGTCGGCTCTGCAGGATGTAGAGGTCGCCGGCCGGATCAATCGACCATTCGATATCCTGGGGGGCGCCGAAGTGGTTTTCCAGCGCCATGGCCATGGCGGCCAGGTCGACCGCCCGGGGCTCGGTCAGCAATGCTCCCGGGGTTTCCGGGCACAGGGTCCGTTGCAGCAGACGGTGGGGCGGCGTCCGTTCGAGGAGAAAATGGTGGGTCGAGCGGATGCCGTCGACAATACCTTGGGCGCTGCCAGCGGCAAAGAAGATATCAAGGGTATCGCCGCTGCCGGCGACGGAGCGCGAGTAGCAGAGGCCGCTGACCGCTGCTTCGATCATGGCCAGGCAGCCGACGCCCATTTCGGTTGCTTCATGACGATACCCTTT
>CAIMMA010000285.1 GCA_903842475.1 uncultured bacterium | reverse complement strand
GTAGCGCGGGGTGGCCCATTCGGGCGCGGGCTCGAGGATCAGCGGTTGGCCGCCTTTACTGACCTCGAGCACCACCGGGGGCTGGGGCAGGCCGTCCAGTTCGAAATTCACCGTGACCGTCCGCTTCAACTTGGGATCGGTTGCCGTTGGCAGGCCCAAGCTGCGTTCGTCTGACCTGGTCACCAACCGTTGGTCTTTGATGCGCTTCACCAGCTGGGCGGTGACATCGACTGGCGGAGCACCCGCCGGGCCCGTGACCAACGCCTGGGTGGTCCGCAGGACGGGCTGGGGCACCGGCGGCTGGTTCACGCCGATCCATTGCGTCTGCCAATCGGTGGGCTGGAGCAAGCCCATGGTCCAGCTTGCCGGCTGGCTCCACGCGCCGGGTTTACCGTCCTGATCCCAGGTGCGGACTTTCCAATAACACGCAGATCTGGAGGTGAGCGGCTGGCCGTTATATACAATCTGATTCTGCTGGTCGGAAGCGACTTGGCCGGTGTCCCAACGGTCGCCCTGGTCGAGCGCGAGCAAAGCTGGTGTCGAGGCGACCAGGATTCGATAGGCAGTCTGGCGCGCGCCGCGCTCGGTGGAGGCGTTGAGCCAACTCAGACGCGGTTGGGCCACGTCGAGGCCGAGCGGAGCGGTGCGGTATTCGCAGCGCAGTTGCTCCACGCTAAAAGCGGCCTGGCAGGGGAGCCCCAGCAGACAACACGCAGCAAAAACAGCGAGCCAGCGAGTGGCTTGGCCAAGCAAAGATTTATTGTTAATAAAGGTCATTTTCATGGGATTCTGTATTTGCGGATAATAAATCCGACATGGTTTATATCTGATTTATATTATTTTAACTGGTTTTATGTCTCTAACAGGGTTTGGGTTTTGGGTCAGGCGACCGACCAGGGTCGCAACAAGCGGTCTGCCCCGGCTCGGAGGCCCAGATCCACTACGGCGTGGCGGGCACCGAACGGCCAGATCCGTCAGCCCCGAAGACGTTCTTCACCGCTTCGAGGAATTTGTAGCCGTAGCGTTCATCCGGTTCCAGGTAGCTGCCCTCGCTCCACTCGTTCCACGAGTTGATGGTGATGAGTGGGTGCAGGCCGAGCTTATCGACATGCTGCCGCGCCGATTCGAGCGCCGCCTGGAACCGTGCGGGCGATCGCTCAACGATGGTCCCCGCGTCATAGGCATTGCGGCGGGGGTTCGTGTCCCACCCGACGGAAACGAGGGGGAAGTACGGAATAGAGAACTCTTTGGCCCACCCCGACCACTGACCGACCGCACGGTCGGCCCAGCCGCTATACGGCCCCTTGGGACCAATGGTGTGGACCCATTGGTAGCTCGTCAGGCTCTCGATCCCCAGGGATGTCACCGTATTGTTCCTCGATTGGGTCTTGTCGCCGGGTACCTGCGAGATGCTGGCAGGGATCTGCCCCCACAGGATGGTCTGAAGGTGCAGATCGGGGAATCCGGCAGCCTTGACCTTGCGGCGAAAGCTCGCGAGGGCGTCCTTGGTTTGCTCCACCCCGCCCAGGCCTTTGATTAAGGTGCTCAGTTCATAGACAGAAAACACCGGCTTGCCGTCGATCTTGAAGTAATTCGGCTGTTTCATGTACTTGCTGATGACCCGGTCAACGACCGTATCGAAAGTGGCACGGTCGACCGCCCCGGGCCCAAAGCGGTTATTGTGGTTGGCCCACATCAGGTAGAACTAGATATCCTGGCAATTCTTGGCTTTGAGGAAGCCGTCGTTGATGCCTTTTTCAAGGAACGGCTGGTTGCCGTACCAGTACCAGTCGTAGATAAAGACATTCACGCCGTATTTGACGGCGGTGGCGATCTTCTTCTCCATGACCTTGGGCTCCGACTCGTCTTCATAACCCCAGAGCGGAACATTCGGCTGCTCGTGTCCGGGGAATCCCGGCTTGCATTCGCGGATGATCTCCCATTCGCCGATCCCCTGCTTGAAAATCTGGTTCCAGCGTTCGTCCTTGAACTGATACCCAGGCCAAACGTAGGCCGCGACATCATACCGTCGCGCCGGGACCGGTTGGCCGTTTGTCTGATCGGGTTTGCTTTCCGCGCAAACAATTCCTTGGGATACAGTGACCAGCACTGCGATTGCCATTATTATTTTATTGATTGTCATATAGACTCCTTGAGGGTTTTAACTTTTTGTGGGGTGACTATTGTTGAGTTGTATAAATACATACGTGTCAAATATCCATGCTGGCGTTGTTCGTGTCGGCAGCCGAGGCAAAGCCAGAAGGCGGTTAATTTACTTTTATACATCGTTTTCATTTCAATTCTCGTGGAGTTTTTTTTCGTGTTAAGCATATTGATATTATCGAATCGTTTCGGGCATCGTAGAGCTGAACTGGTAGGTTCCCGCGCCCACCGTATAGACGGCGGCACCGGCCTCCTGGCGCAGAAATTTTACCTGGGGAACCTTGGAGACCGGCTGACCCGATTCGGTAATCGAGGCCGCATCCTTCGTCGGTACGTAAATCGTAGCGGTGGTATTGGCCGGAATGGTCACATCCAGTTGCAGGCGAGACGCGTCCACTTTCCAGGAGGTGGCGATTCGCCCATACGGCGATTCAAACGCGGTTTTGGCCCAGCTCAACCCGTCACCCAGCACCGGCCGGATTTTAATGGTTTTATAACCGGGGCTGGCGGGCTGAATTCCGCCGACATAACCATATAAATACTCACCGACCGCACCGAAGGCATAGTGGTTAAACGAGTTCATGCTGATATCGCCAAAGCCCTTTTCTGGCGTCCAGCCATTCCACCGCTCCCACATGGTGGTGGCCCCGTTTTTAACTGGAAAAAGCCACGAAGGATAGGTGTCGGTTAATAGTAGTTTATACGCCACCTCGTCGCGCCCGGCTTGGCTCAGCGCCGGCAACAAACGCGGGGTTCCAATAAACCCGGTGGCGAGGTGATCTTTAAACCGCTTGATCTCTTGGACGAATTTATCTGCGGCTTTTTCGCGCATCTCGGCAGGCACCAGATCCATGGTAAAGGCCAGGGCGTAGCCTGTCTGGCTGGATTCTTTGATCGCTCCATCGGGCAGGATAAACTCCCGGGCGAAGGCTTTTTTGATGTCGTTACTGCGCTGGGTATAGCGCGCCGCATCCTCGCTTCGGCCGATCGCCTGGGACATCTCCGCCATGATTTGTGATAGGTAAGCGTGATAGGCGGTGTCCATGACTTCTTTTTTGGCACCGCCACCGGCATTCAGCCAGTCGCCAAAGCCGCCCACGGTGGAAATGCCGTCCTTGGTTTTACCTTCCAGCCATTTCATGTAACGCTCCATCGACGCGAATTGCTCGGCGATGAGCCGGGTGTCGCCATAGTTGCGGTAGATATTATAAGTGCAAAGCAGCGGG
>CAIMMA010000284.1 GCA_903842475.1 uncultured bacterium | reverse complement strand
TAGAGCATTTCCTGCATGCCAGGCCCGCCCTTGGGACCCTCATAGAGGATAAAAACCACATCGCCTGCCTTAACGGTTCCGGCGAGAATCCCCTCGCAAGCGGCTTCCTGGGAGTGATAGACCCTGGCCGTGCCGGTAAAATGGAGAATGGACGCATCCACTCCGGCGGTTTTGACAATGCAGCCTTTTTCGGCAATATTGCCGTAGAGTACCGCCAGACCGCCATCACGGGAATAGGCGTGCTCCAGATCGCGGATACAGCCAGCCTGGCGATCGACATCGAGCTCCGCATACATGGTGTCCTGCGAACCCATCACCAGATTACGGACACCTGCCGGGGCGCTGCGGTACAACATCCTGGCCGCCTCGCCGACCTCCGGGCGTGCGATATCGTACTGCTGCAAGGCCTGCTCCAGGGTGAGACCGTCAACCCGCGGCACCGTGCGGTCCACCAGACCGGCCCGATCCAGCTCGGCCAGGATGCCGAGGATGCCGCCGGCCCGGTTGACGTCTTCAACATGATAGGAAGAACTCGGGGCGACTTTGCAGAGATTAGGCACCTTGCGGCTCAGGGCATCGATATCCTTCATGGTGAAATCGACCTCGGCCTCATGGGCAATGGCCAGGATATGCAGCACCGTGTTGGTCGAGCCGCCCATGGCAATATCCAGGGCCATGGCATTGGCGAAAGCTGCTTTGGTGGCGATCGAACGGGGCAGGACCGAAGCATCCCCCCGTTCGTACCAGGTCTGGCACATGGCCACGATCCGCTCCGCCGCCCGGTCGAACAGACCCAGCCGGGCGCGGTGGGTGGCGACCACGGTGCCGTTACCCGGCAAGGCGAGACCGAGGGCCTCGTTGAGGCAGTTCATCGAATTGGCGGTGAACATGCCGGAGCAGGAGCCGCAGGTCGGACAGGCGCTGCGTTCCACCGCGGCTATTTCGTCGTCGCTGACCGCATCGTCCCCGGCCATGACCATGGCATCCACCAGATCCAGGGCTTTATCGCCGAGTCGGCCGGCTTCCATGGGTCCGCCCGAAACAAATATCGCCGGAATATTGAGCCGCATCGCCGCCATCAGCATGCCCGGAGTAATCTTGTCGCAATTGGAGATGCAGACCATGGCATCGGCTTTGTGGGCATTGCACATATATTCGACCGAATCGGCGATCAATTCGCGCGACGGCAGGGAATAGAGCATGCCGTCATGGCCCATGGCGATGCCGTCGTCGATGGCGATGGTATTGAATTCAGCGGCGAAGCATCCCAGGCGCTCGATGGCTTGCTTGACCCGCTGCCCGACCTGGTGGAGATGGACATGGCCGGGAACGAACTGGGTGAACGAATTGACCACGGCGATCACCGGCTTGCCGATCTGTTCCTCGCGCATGCCGTTGGCCCGCCACAGCGCCCGGGCTCCCGCCATTCTTCTGCCTTCCGTCGTTGCTGCGCTCCGTAGTGGGATAGTCATTTCTCACTCCTCGATTCACTTGGTTATTTTTTTCTTGTCTTTTGCCGCTGGTTAGCGATAGAACCCAAAGAGATGCCTTTGTCAATTCTATACTGGGATGCGCTATGAAACAACAGGAGATTAATTACTGGATCACCGCCATGCTGCATAAGCACGAACGGGTTTCCGATCTGAATGTTACCGTGGGCAAAACCCTGCAGGTCGAAAGCGACGGGGTGCTGGTGCCTGTGGAAGTGACCCCCCCGGTGACGCGACTGACCCCTTTCCAGACCGAGGTATTCGCCTTGAATCTGATCGGCGGCAATCGCCGCCTGCTCCGCGACCTGGTCCTCAAGGGCTCCTGCGACCTCTCCTATGCCCTGGACGACAAAGTCCGGTTCCGGGTCAATATTTTTTCGCAAAAAGGATACTTCACTTCGGTGTTGCGAAAACTCGAGACCAAGATCCCCACCATCGACGGTTTCCAATTCCCCGAGGCCTTCGGCAAAATGGCCCGGGAAGTCAACGGCCTGATCCTCTTCACCGGCGCCACCGGCACGGGCAAGACCACCTCCATGGCGGCGATCCTCAACCGGATCAACGAAGAGCGCCAGGTACACATCGTCACCCTGGAGGATCCGATCGAGTATGTCCATCCCCATAAAAAAGCCACCTTCAACCAGCGGGAAATGGGCGACGACTTCGACACTTTTGCCAACGGACTGCGCGCCGCCCTCCGCCAGGCCCCCAAAGTCATCCTGGTCGGCGAGATCCGCGACCGGGAAACGCTGGAAATCGCCCTGACCGCCGCGGAAACCGGCCATGTGGTCTTTTCCACCCTGCACACCATCGATACCGGCCAGACCATCAACCGCATCCTCGGTATGTTCGAGCAGGACGAGCAACCCCAGATCCGCAACCGACTGGCCGACACCATCCGCTGGATCGTCAGTCAACGTCTGCCGCCGCGGGTCGGCGGGGGTCGGATTGCCGCCCTGGAAATTCTTTGCTCCAGCCTCCGGGTCAAAGACCTGATCATCAACGGCGAGACCGAGGAAAAAACCTTTTACAACGTGGTCCAGGCCGGCTCGACCCGCGACATGCGCACCTTTGACCAACATCTGCTGGAACTCTTTGAAACCGGCCTGATCACCGAACAGTCGGCAATGCTGTACTCCTCCCACCGCAGCGAAATCAAGCGGGGGATGGACACGATCAAATCCGCCCGCGGCGAAAGCACCTCGTCCATCGACAACCTCCGCATGGAGCAGGAAGAAGAAGACCCCTACCAACGCTGGTCATGAACTCAAACCGCACTGACCTCTCGATTTTTCTTTGACTAAGGACAAGTTATGCTGACCCATTGCCCCGCTTGCCGGCAACCGCTGCAACTCACCGCCGAACAAATCACCCGGCTGGAACAAGCCCTGTCGAACCTTGCTCCCGGTAAATCGCTGGCGATGAAATGCCCAGCCTGCCGGGGAACGATCCCGCTGGACAAATCGGGCCGCCCGCTGGCCAACATCGCCAATCCGGTGCAGCCGCCCCCGCCGCCAAACCTTGACTGGCTCCAGTCGGGTCTGTACAAGGGGGAGGAAAAGGTTGAGGATGTCCCCATGGCGCTCCTGCTCCACCAACCGGGCGAACAGCGCCAGCATATCGGCGAGGCACTTGAAACCGTGGGCTACCAGGTATTCATGGCGGACACCGTGGACGAAGCGATGGATCGCATGCGTTTTGTCAACTTTTCCTGTATCGCCCTGCAGGCCGATCTGGAAGGAACGCTGGCGCAGTCCACATTCCATGCGCACATGTGCAACCTGACGATGGAACGGAGGCGCTACCTTTTCTATATTCTCATCGGTGATTTTTTCCACACCCTCTACGACCTGGAAGCCTTGACCTACAGCGCCAACCTCACCGTCCACACCGCTGACCTGCGCCATTTCGATCTCATATTACGCAAATCGATCCCTTCCTACGAAGACCTGTTCGGCCCTCTGCTGGAAGAGTTGAACGCCTACGGCAAACGCTGACCGCCCTCCCGAAAAGCACCCTCCCAAGCCCCGGCATCCGGCGACGGGGATGGGGCTGCCGGACCGGTGCGCTCCCAAGAGCACACCGGCAATACGGACCGCCGGGCCCTGCCGAATTTGATCGCCCAACCTAAAAAAAATACCTTTTTTCAAGACGAAACAGTTGTTTTTCAAAAACAACTCTGGTAAATATCATCGCTTACCAAAATGGGGTGGGGCAAGAAATGTTTTTTGCCCGTCATCAACCACTTATTAAAGGCCGGCTAACGGTCACCACAGGAACAATCCATGACAAATAACGGAACTCAACCCGCATTTGCGGCAGATGACAACAGCTTTGAGGAAATGAGCTTTGCGGAACTGTTTGAACAGGAAGACAACAACACCGTCATCACCGTCGGCGAAGTTGCGCTCGGCACCGTTGTCGGCCTGAGCAGCGACGCAGCCCTTATCGATGTCGGCGACAAAGCGGAAAGCTACATCCCGCTGGCCGAATTCCGCCACGAAGATCCAAATCGTGAAGTCAAAATTGGCGATCAGTTTGAAGTCTTCATCGAAAAACGTAAGGATGAAGGCGGCCTGCTGCTTTCCCGTGAAAAAGCCATTGCCATCAAAGTCTGGGAACAGATTGCCACAATTCAGGAAGAAGACGGGACCATTGAGGGCCGTATTGATAACCGGGTCAAAGGCGGCATGTCCGTTGATATCGGCGTGCCGGCGTTTCTCCCCTACTCCCAGATCGATCTCCGCCCGGTCAAAGACCTGGACGGCCTCATTGGCCAGACCTTTGAGTTCAAGATCCTCAAGTTCAACCGCAAACGCAACAACGTGGTTATTTCGCGGCGTGCCATTCTCGAGAATCAGCGAACCGCGTTGCGCGAACAGATGCGAACCTCCCTGGAAGAAGGGCAGACCATCCGCGGCGCCATCACCAACATCACCGACTACGGCCTGTTCATCGACCTGGGCGGCATGGACGGTCTGTGCCATATCACCGACCTGAGCTGGGGCCGGGTATCGCACCCCTCCAAACTCTATACCGTCGGTGAAGAGATCGAGGTCAAGATCCTCAAATACGATAAGAATTCCGACCGGGTATCCCTGGGCGTCAAACAACTCAAAACCGATCCGTGGGAACGCGTGCCCGAGCAGTATGCTCCGGGTTCCAGGGTCACCGGCAAAGTGGTCTCGATCACCGATTACGGCGTCTTTGTCGAACTGGAAGAGGGCGTCGAAGGACTGGTCCATATCTCTGAAATGAGCTGGTCGAAAAAACCGCGCCATCCGTCTAAGATCGTAGGCGTTGGCGAGGAGATCGAAGTCCAGGTCCTCAAGGTCGAGGCCGAAACCAAACGCATCTCGCTGGGCATGAAGCAGCTGCAGCCCAATCCCTGGGATGTGGTGGAAGAGAGCTATCCGGTGGGTTCGGTTATTGAAGGTAAAATTAAGAACATCACCGACTTCGGCATTTTCATCGGCATCGAAGAGGGCATTGACGGCCTGATCCATGTTTCCGACCTGAGCTGGACCGAACGGATCAAGCATCCTTCCGAGAAATACGCCAAAGGCGAGACCATTCAGGCGGTTGTGCTCAAGATCGACAAAGAAAACGAACGGTTCTCCCTGGGCGTCAAACAACTGGAGCCCGATCCATGGCAGGCTGCCGCCGCCAACTACCCGATCGGCTCAACGGTTGAGGGTACCATTACCAACGTGACCGATTTCGGCGTGTTCGTCCAATTGGAAGAAGGCATTGAAGGTCTGGTGCATGTTTCCGAGATTTCCAAGGAAAAAGTAAAAACCCCGGTCGGCATGTTCAATGTCAACGACATCCTCAAGGCCATGGTCATCAACGTCTCCGCCGATGACCGTAAAATCGGCCTTTCCGTGAAAGCCATGCAGGAAAAAGATGATAACAACGGCGCCATTCCGGAAGAGTATGTGCAGAAAGTACAAAGCAGCGGCCCCTCTACCTTTGGCGATCTGCTGAAAGCAGCGGCGGGCGAAGACACCAACAACTAAAGGTATCTTTACCGCTGCCGCTTGAACGAACCCAATGGGTCCTTCAGCCTGCCCCCATCGACAGGG
>CAIMMA010000283.1 GCA_903842475.1 uncultured bacterium | reverse complement strand
TCGATAATTTGAGTAGTCATGGTGTCCTCCTGATAGGGGCTGATTTGCGTTTGTGCATCTCTTTGCCTATTGATTTGCACCGATGATGCCAGAGTGAACTGAATGAACATTAGAAATAATTTAAGATTCAACTTATTGTTTTTATGTTATTTTTTATTTACATTCGGTTCTGTCGCCGGCCAAGGTCGCGCCACGGATGTGAGGCGTCGTCCTGGTTGAGCCACAGGATCGTGGCGTGGCGCTCGCGGAGTGTGGTGGTGGTTAACACGGTAGTGTTGCGATGTGTTGCGGACAGGTGTTGTTTGCGGCCAGGCTATGGTGCGCAGACAGGCTTCTGCAACGCAAATGAACGGTCGTCGGGGTGTCGGACGGTCGTTTCAGGCCGCAGCCTTGCGGCAGGGGATTTCAAGAAGGATTTGGGTTCCCTTGGCCTCCTCAAGCAACGTCAGGGAAGCATGATGGAGCTGCAGCAGTTGGGTGCAGAAGGTGAGTGACGGCCAGACCGTTCCGGCCACTGAGGTGTCGTCCGGCCAGACGGCGGCGCTGTTGCTGCAGCTGAGGGTAAGGGTCTGGTGTTCTGGTGATGGGGGGAAACGGCATTCTATCGTCAGGCGCTTGTTAGGTTGTTTGCCGGGAAAAGTCTGGTTGAGGGCGCGCCGTCCGCTTTGGGTCAGGGTTAAAAGTACCAGCCAAAGGTCACCGGCGGGGATTTGGACCTCAAAGCGGCATTCGGCAGGCAGGTCGAAGACGATGGATTCGGACCGCAACGGTTTATCGAGCACCAGGGCCAGCATCGTCAAGAGCGACGGCAAGGAGACCGACGGCGACGGCGGGTTTTGGCGGACCATATGCATCCCGGCGACTAAGTCGGCAATCTTCTTTTCCTCTTTAAAAAGCGATTGATAGAGTGCTGTGCATTGCCGGCGGCTGTCCCCCTCCTGCTCGTCGATATCGATCAGGGTTTGGGTGTAGTTGATGACCCCATTGATGATGTTGATGATTTCACTGGCAATCTCCGCGCTGATGTAGCCGGCGGCCCCATACCGGTAGCGAAGCGCTTCCCGCTGCAGGGTGTCGGCTGCACAGATATCGGGGAGTTCTCGGACCGGTTCCGCGGCGGCGGGCATCGCGAGCAGACGGCTGACTCTCGCCGTCAATTCGTCCAGCGAACATTCCTGTTTGTCGACCGCTTCGGCAGGTCCGTGGTTTTCGGTAAGTCGACAGAGATTGAGGACCGGCACCGCCAGGTGCCGATTCAGCATGAACAGCAGACTGCAGGTCAAGGCCACGATCAGGCCCAGGGAACCGACAATAATTTTATGCAGTCCCAGCAGGATGGTCTGGGTGTAGTCGCTTAAATGAAAACGGAATTGCTGCAGATTGATGTTGATGGCATTGAGGGAGCGGGTCAGTTCAACGGTTTCTTTGGTCTTTTCCTGGCGTTGCTCCTGAATGGCCCGGAGCCGCACTTCCAGACCGACCAGGTCGGAGCGGGAGACCAGCGACTGCTTTAATCGCTCCGGGACCAGGATATTGCCGGCTAGCCCTTCCGCCTCTTTGCCCAGCGTCTGCAGTTCGCTATCAAGCGCGCGCAGGTTGACGTCCTCCATCAGCAGCAGGGATTCGTCGAGGTGTCCTTTGATGGTAGTGAATTGGAAGAGCAGCCGGTCGCCGGCGGCCACTGCCTGTTGACATTGATCATACAGCAGATACTGACGAATGGAGAGGCCGCAAACGGTCACAAGAAACACCAGTACCGTGCCGGTGATCGCGAAAAATAATCGGTTTAAGGGGCTGGTCGACCACCAGCGTTGCGCTGTACTGCCGGGTTGCTTTGGAGACATCGCTTACCTCTGGGGGCGCGGATTCCGGGGGGGGGAAAAACAGGGTACTGCCGGAATCCCCGACCGTGTGCATTATTTTTTTTTTGTTATCCTGCCATTGGTAAAGAATGGGCAGCCGATAGAGAATAAAGCGATAGACGATGAAATAGAGGGCAAAGATGGTGACGGTCACCCACACCTCTTTCCAGTGGGGGATTTCCTGATAAATCCGCCAGTTGAAGCAGATCATCGAGGTGTTGAGTCGGTTCCAGACAATGCCGAGCACGCTGATCAGCGCCGCCCAGCGGACCAGACTGACCTTGTGATTCTTGACCCCAAAGGCGAACATGAACATGGGCAGGACCACCGCCACTCCCAATTCCAGCAGGAAATACTGGCCCCAGCCGGTCAGCAGATGGGCCCAGTCGTTATCATGGGCCACGCCGACCAGCTTGATCACCAGATAGGTGATCATGGCCAAGGCGCAACCTTTGCCCAGCCCCAGGGTCAGGGTATCGACATTTTTGAGGAAACGTTCATCGCAGCGCCAGGTGAGGTGGTTCTTGCACAGGGTGCTGGCGACAATCACCATGGAAAGGCCGGCAAAGATGGCGGAACAGAAGAAATGCACCCATTGAAAGTTTGCCGAAAACCAGAGCGGATGGACTTTGCCCGGGGCATACGTGAACAGGGCGCCCAGGGCCCCCTGGTGGAGGGTGGAGAGGATGATGCCGGAAATGGTCAGACCCACCGCGATCGATTTGATGAACCGTTTGCCTTTCAGCCAGCCGATCCATTCAAAATAGGCTGAAGAAACCTCGGCTATTTGCACCGACAGATAGGTGGCCACATGCCAGGCCACCAGGAAGAGTACCGCCGCCGGTCCCAGGCTGACGACCATGGGATAGTACAACCGCCAGGGCATGCCCAGGTCGACTTCCAGGTAGACCACCGCGAAGAAGTAGCCGAGCAACCCGTTAAGCAGCGCCAGACGTTCGATCGGAATAAAATCCTTACGGCCGAAGATCTCCACCGTGGTGCCCAAAAGAAAACCCGAAGCCGACAGCGGCACCATGCCAAACAGGCCGAAACCGAGAAAGAGTCCCCAGGGATAGTCGTCGGAGGCATGGGTGATCGAACCCAGCCCGGCAAAATAACGCTGGAGGATCAGGGGCACGCCAATGGCAAAAATGGCGATGAGCACCCAGTTGACCGGATTTCTTAGAAATTGATCTTTGTAGTCCCGGCGGCTCAGGCCCAGCCATAATTTTTCCTGCAGGCTCCAGGCGGAGCCGTCGGGCTTGTGATGACTGGCGATCGGTATTACCGGTGTTTTGTTGATGAACTTATGCATGACTCAAACCTCCCCCTCGTTCTTTTTCTGTTGTTCAAGTTTTTCTTTTCTGGTCGCCAGCAGGTGGAAGCCAGCGAACAAAGCCGGCCAGATGGTCAGCACCATGGGGACGATGGAAAGGAAATCCTTGACATAATTGAGGATGGGTTCCTTGGGTACGGTGGTGTCAAATCCAACCTGTTCAAAGGGTGCGGGCGAGAGATACATCCAGGCCGTACCGCCTGCCTCATGCTCACCGTAGATATGGTCGACATAGGCGCCCGGATTTTCACGAATCCGTTGCCGGCCGATTTCCAGCAGGTCGGTACGGCGGCCAAAGGTCATGGCTTCCTGCGGGCAGGATTCGACACAGGCCGGCGGTTTACCCTTGGTCAGGCGGGTGTCGTAGCAGAAAATGCATTTCATGATCCGGGGATGAAAGGCGCTGGAATAGCGGAATGCCGGGATGTAGAACGGGCAGGCCACCATGCAGGTTCGGCAGCCGACACAGACATCGGCATTGTAGATAACCGCCCCTTCCGGAGTCTTGGTGTAGGCATTAACAAAACAGCTGGTCAGGCAGGCCGGTTCCTGGCAGTGATTGCACTGGATCTTGCGAAACAGGGGGTGCTCCCGGCCCGGGATATCGTAGCGGTTGACCACGGTGTAGCGGGTCTCGTCGGGGCGCCGTTTCTGGCCATGGAGCAGCTCGTCGAATACGGAAAAATCGTTGAACGGCTTGGCGGGTGCCGGCAGGTTCTGCTCTTTGTTGCAGGCCGCCTCGCAGCTCCGGCAGCCGATACAGCGGGAGAGATCCACCAACACGCCGATAGAATCGGGATAGCCCTCGAACGTACTGGCTTCGGTCGGTTTGGCAAGCGAGACCGTTGCGACGGCAGCACTGGCAAGACTGCCTTGAAGAAAACCTCTACGGTTGAATGCTTTATTCATTATCGTTCACCTTTAGGGTCGAAATGGTTGTGGTAAGGCCTGATCATTGGGCATGGCTCCCCTTGCTCTTTCCGGGCGCGGCCTGCTTGTTTACCTGGAAATATTGTTTCCCGGCGTCGGTCAGTGCATGGCAGCCTTCGCAGTGCGAGGGCGCATTTGTTTTCACATGACAGGGCACGCAGTTGAGGTGATAGGCTCCCTTCAAACCGGGTTTGTCGATGTGGTACAGGGTGGGATTGCGGGTATCGTTTAACTGCTCGGGGTAAAACTGTTTGCTGGAGTGGCAGGAACTGCAGGCCACGCTCGTCGCCTCTTTGGAATTGGCATGGCAGCGGATGCAGTTGGGATCCATATCCTGCCGGCCAGTGGTGTGGTGGTGGCAATCCTTGCAAGGGGCCAGCTTGGTATGCCATTGGTGATTGAAAACAACCGGTTTGTACAGGTCCGCCAGGACGTCGATGGTCACGATCTCGATAGCATCGTATTCGTCGATGGCGTGACAGGGCTGGCTGGGATACAGCATGCCGGTCAGCATCAAAACTGCCGCTGCGATCACAGCCTTGGGGTTAGTATGCATGGGACAACCTCCGTCTGTTCTTGAATTCCATTGGTGCTGCGTTGGGTACAGGTGTCATCATTTCCTCTGGTTTCCGTTAATATTTGTTCAAGCTCCCGTTCTTTCAGGTAACTGCGGTACACGATGTCGACTTCTTCGGCGTCCATGGTTTCGTTGATGAGGAGGGCCTCGGCGAATTTATGGAGAAATTTGTTATGTTTTTTGAGGATGGCCCGGGCCTCGTCCGCACAGGTGTCGATGAGCTGTTTGATTTCCACATCGATTTGGTGGGCAATCATTTCACTGTGCGGTTTGACCAGGGTGCTGGTGCCGAGGAAGCCTTCGACGCCCTGCCGGTAGGCGATGGGGCCCAGGGCTTCGCTCATCCCCCATTCGCAGATCAGGCGGGTGGCAATCTCGGTGGCAACGAGGATATCGTTGCTGGCGCCGGTGGTCAGGCGGTTGAACACCAGAATTTCGGCGGTTCGTCCGCCCAGCAGGGTGGTGATCCGGTTCTGCAGATATTCCCGCGAGTAGGTGTACCGTTCGTCGAGGGGCAACTGCTGGGTCAG
>CAIMMA010000282.1 GCA_903842475.1 uncultured bacterium | reverse complement strand
GCAGCGCCTGGGCGGGCAGATTTCCGTGCGCAGCCGGCCCGGCGAGGGGGCGACCTTCACGGTCACCCTGCCGATCGATCGCCATTGCCTGACCGCCGAGCCAAAGGACAATTCAAGGTGAGAACAAAAAGATGAAACAGATATTGCTGGTCGAAGACGACGAAATCATGCGAATTACCGTGCATGACCGACTGCTCCGGGAAAAATGGCAGGTCGACACCGCGATCAACGGCCGGGCGGCCCTGACCCTGCTGGAGCAGAAACATTACCATCTGGTCCTCTCCGATATCCGCATGCCCGGCATGAACGGGCTGGAGTTGCTGGACCGGGCGCGGCGCCATTCGCCGCTGATCGACATCTTCATGATGACCGCCTACGGTTCGGTCGAGGATGCCATCGCCTGCCTGCGCAACGGGGCCGCCGACTACATCCTCAAACCCTTTGAAATGGATGATCTGATCATCCGCATCAACCGCATCTTCGAGATGCAGACGGTCCGGGCGCGCTGCGCTTCGCTGGAAGACCGCTGCCGGCAGGAACATCAGGAAATTATCGGTCACAGCGGGCCGATCCGCAAAATTTTCGCCCTGATCGACCAGATCGGACCAACCGACTCGAGCGTACTGATCAACGGCGAATCCGGGACCGGCAAGGAACTGGCCGCCAATGCCCTGCACCGGGCCAGCCGCCGGGCCGACAAACCGTACATCCGCATCAATTGCGCTGCCATTCCGGAGGGTTTGCTGGAGTCCGAATTTTTCGGCCATGAAAAAGGCGCGTTCACCGGTGCCCACGCCAAAAAATTGGGCCGGTTCGAACTGGCGGACGGCGGCACCCTCCTGCTCGACGAGATCGGCGACCTGCCGCTGGGACTGCAGTCCAAACTGCTGCGGGTGATTGAAGAGGGGGAATGCGAACGGCTGGGGGGAACGAGAACCATCAAGGTGGACGTGCGCCTGCTCTGCGCCACGGCCAAGGACCTGAAGCAGGAAGTTACCGGCGGACGATTTCGCCAGGACCTCCTGTACCGGCTGAGCGTGATTCCATTGCTCATGCCGCCCCTGCGGGACCGGACAGAAGATATCCCCTTGCTGGTCAACCATTTCCTCGGCGGTTTCAGTCGCAAACGGGGGATGGCACTGAGCCTGTCGACCGAGGCCCTGCAGTGCCTGCTCAACTATGCGTTTCCCGGTAACGTCCGGGAGTTGAAAAATATTATCGAGCGGGTTTCGGTGCTTTCTCCCGGTCCGGTCATCACCCTCGACGACCTGCCCGCTGACCTGCGCTTACAACCGCAACCGGACTACGGCTCGGCGACCCTGCTGAGCGAAGCCTTGGCATGTACCGAGAAACATTGCATATTAAACGCACTGGCGCATTCCGGAGGTAATCGGACCCGAGCCGCCGAATGCCTCGGAATCAGCAGAAAAAATCTCTGGGAAAAAATGAAACTGCACGCGCTTGAGTTTTAACCCCAGCCCCTGCCCGATGTTGTGCCGCACGGGCGCCGACGGTCCGTTTACAACTCGTAGAGGTGCTCGTCCCGGAGGGGGCGGCGCGGCCCCTGCGCCTTTTTCCGGATTGCCTCCAGGCTAAAGGGGGCATCCGCTGCCATCAAGTCGCCCATATCCTGCTCG
>CAIMMA010000281.1 GCA_903842475.1 uncultured bacterium | reverse complement strand
CAGTATTTTCTCAGCAACACTTCTTGATCATGCCGACAAGGCTTTATATCATGCAAAGCAGAATGGACGTAACCAAGTGTGTTTTTATGATAACCTGGTCAGCGCCGGGCTGGTCGAAGAAACTAAATTTACTTCGGGTGAGATTGAACTTTTTTGATGCTTAAGATTTATGAATGTTGTTGAAGTGCCAGGGTCTCCCTGAAATTGAACGAAAAACCAATTGGTTATGGCGGTCGTTGCCACTACACCGGAAGACTGGACGCTAGCGGTTGTCAAGGATTAGAGTGGTGGGTTTTGGGAAAAAATGAGAGAGGAATACCCGCGAATTATGTTTTTTCAAGTGATTGGCTGAGGGTGGGCTCTACACAGGTCTACTTCTGTAATTCGGTGGAATCGGTGGAATTGGCTGGCTGGAGCACACCCTCTCCCGGAAATGAATCCAGAAGAGAGCGTAAAGTATAGGATTACATCCCTTTGAGGGAATGTTCAGAGTTCTGTGTCAGGGTTGATTCTCGATCTACCGTCCAAGCGAGCGGAAGCAGAAGCCAGCCCTGAGAATGGGCCAACAGTTATGCTCGTCGGAGGAGCTGGCTTTTTGCGCTGCGGCTGAAAACGATAGAAGCGTTGACGGCGAAACCGGGCTCGACTCAGCCACCTCCAACCGTCCACCTCCTCGAACACGCCTTTTCGCTAAAAGAATCGTCAAGTGAAACCCGAGACGGCCAAAGGCATGCCCGGAGCCCGCAAGGGGCAGCGCGGATACCGCCAACCTTTGTTGGAGCCCACCAAGCTGGGCAATCGCCTCCAGCAACTGGAACGTGAACCGGCCTCACAACCCGTATTTTTTGCTGTACCCCCGGGGGGTGATCATCTTGTCGTGCCAGATGAAGGTTTGGGAGTTGCCGATAATAACGGTGGTCTGCATGCCGATTTCCTGGTCGAGCATGGTGCCCAGCGTGGTCAGGCGGACGGTCTCGTGCTCGCGGGTGGCACCGCTGACGATGCCCACCGGGATGTCGGGGGAGCGGTGGGCCAGCAGAATCTCCCTTGCCCGGACGATCTGGTCGGTGCGTTTCTTGGATTTGGGGTTGTAGATCACCACCACGAAATCGGCCGGGGCCACGGCTTCAAGGCGGCGTTCGATCATTGCCCAGGGGGTCATCAGGTCCGAGAGGCTGATGGCGGCGAAATCATGCATCAGAGGGGCGCCCAGGATGGCGGCGCAGGAGTTGAGGGCGGCAATGCCGGGGATGATGTCGATTTCCACCTTGGAGTCCATCGATTTGGCCAGCTCGAACACCAGCCCGGCCATGGCGTAGATTCCGGGATCGCCGCCGCAGACCAGCACCACCCGTTTGCCCGCCGCCGCCAGTTCCAGGGCCTTGCGGCAACGGTCGATCTCCTGCATCATCGACGAAGAAATCACTTCGCTTTGCGGATTGAGACAGTCGCGTACCAGGTCCAGATAGGTGCGGTAGCCGACCACGATCTCCGCTTGTTCCAAGGCGAGCCGCGCCCGGGGGGCCATGAGATCGATTGCTCCGGGGCCGAGCCCCGCCACCACCAGTACGCCGGTGTTGCTGTCCTGTGCTGTCGTCATGCTGTCAAGGTTCCTTTGGTTGTAATTACGAGGGGATCGGCGATCTCAGCCACGGCGGTGGTCACGTCGGTCCATTTCATTTTGTCGACCAGCAGGGTACTGCCGGGTCCGGCGCTGAGCAGGGCTGCGGGTTCGGCCACGCCCTTGGCGCCGGTGGCCTTGAGCACCGCTGGCGAGGTGCTGACACCGGCGACCTGGTTGAGCTGATTGTTGGAGAAAAAATCGATGGTCAGTCCCTGGTCGCGGGCAAATTCCAGCAAGCCGGCTTCGTCTTGTTTGAGATCGATCGAGGCCAACCGGGCGATGGCTTCGGGCGCCAATCGATGCTGGGCGCAGGTGGCGGCGACCGCGCGGGCAATGGCCGCCGCCGGGGTGCCACGGTTGCAGCCGATGCCAAACACCAGGGCCCTGGGGCGAAGGAAGGCGCCCCTGGCTGCGGACTCGGTACGAGCGTCCACAATCAGGTCCGCTGCGTCCCGGTCGTCGACCGGGTGGAGATCGGGCGGCAGCGGCGGCAGGGGACAGGCGCTCCACACCTTGAGCGAACCATGGTCCACCAACCGACCCATGGCCCGGGTGAAGGCGGCTTTGTCGCCGGGAATCAGGCCGAGGTCGCGGCACCAGAGGTCCAGGGCGGTATGGCCCAGGACGTCGGAGGCGGTGGTGAGCACCGGGTGGCCGCCGGTGGCCAGGGCGACTCGCTGGGCCAGGAGATTGGCGCCGCCGAGGTGACCGGAGAGCAGCGAAACCGCGAACCGGCCTTGCTCGTCGCAAACCACGATTGCCGGGTCCCGGTATTTGTCCTGAAGCAGCGGAGCGATGGTGCGGACCACTATGCCGGTGGCCATGATGCAGACGATCTGCGGGTAGTCCCGCCAGACCTCGGCGAACACCGCCGCCAGCCGGCCCTTGCAGGCAATAAAATCCCCGTCCAAGGACGCCGCCAGCCTTCGACCCAGCGCATCACCGCCCTTGGTCAGGGCCAGCACGGCGCAGCGCCATTCTTCTCTCCCTTCAACGGTCATCAGCGATATTCGTGCTTGAATTCGGCGTCATAGAGTTTGGAGGCGATCCGGCTGTCCTCGGCCAGGGCCGGACCGACCACGATCATCGCGGTTTTCTTGATTTGCGAGGCCTGCACCCGTTCGGCGATGTCGGCCAGGGTGCCGCGCAGGATCTGCTCGTCCGGCCAGCTGGCCCGTTCGACCACCGCAATCGGGGTGTCGGCCGGATAGCCGCCGGCCCGTAAATCCTCGACCACCCGAGCCATCATCGACACGCTCAGGAAGATGCACATGGTGGCCTGGGCCTTGGCCAGATTGCGCAGCGATTCCCGTTCCGGCACCGGGGTGCGGCCCGCCTGGCGGGTGAAAATCACCGTCTGGGTGACCTCGGGCACGGTCAGCTCTTTCTTGAGAGCGGCCGCCGAGGCAAAGGCGGAGCTGACCCCCGGCACCACCTCGTAGGGGATCTCCTGCCCATCGAGCCACTGCATCTGCTCGCGAATGGCCCCGTAAATCGCGGGGTCACCGGTGTGGAGGCGCACGACGTGGTGACCGGCTCGGTGCCCCTTGGCCAGCAGCTGCATGATGGTTTCGAGATCCATGGTGGCGCTGTCATGACAGGCGGCTTTGATGCCGTCCAGGAGGGCCACGTTGACCAGGCTGCCGGCGTAGACCACCAGATCGGCGGTATCGAGCAGGCGGCGGCCTTTCAGGGTGATCAGTTCGGGGTCACCCGGCCCGGCGCCGAGAAAAACCACCGGGTGGAGGGTCGCAGGGGGCGTTGTTTGTGAGCTTTGCATCAGACCAGCACCTTCTTTTTACGGACCAGCATGGTGGAGAAATAATGGAGTTTCTTGCCTCGCGCCTCGCGGATATCGGTATAGACGCGTTCGTCCGGGAGGCCGGAGCGTTCGATCAGCACCGCATGGTCGACCAGATCGAGCTCGGTCAGCAGGTCGATCAGGGCGTCGAGCCGCCGATGCACCTTCATCAGCACCACCGCATCGAGACTGGTGAGGATGTGCCGCAGGCGGTCATCCTCAAAGGCGGCCGGAACCACGGCCAGGACATCGTCACCCAAGGCCAGCGGGTTGGACTGGCTGGCGGCGCAGGCGGCCATGGCGGTAATCCCGGGGACCACGGTGACCTTGGTCTGGGGCCGTCGCTCCAGGATCATGGGCAGGAGGTAAAAGGCGGTGGAGTAGAGGGTGGTATCGCCCAGGGTGGGAAAGGCCACATCCTGTCCCCGGTCGAGACGGGCGATCACCTCGTCGGCCGCCTTGCCCCAGGCTTGGAGCAGCTGGTGGTCGGTCTCCTGGCCGAGGAAGACCTTTTTCATCGGGAAGCAGAGGGAAAGAATCTCCCGGCCGTTGTCCGGCACCAATTGGCCGGCGATCTGCTGGGCGCTGCTGATGCCGTTCTCCCTGGCCGTGGGCACCGCCCAGACCTTGGCGTCGGTCAGGATGCGCACCGCCTTGTAGGTCATGAGTTCCGGGTCGCCGGGACCCACGCCCACCAGGTAGAGATGGCCGGTCTGCGAGGATGCTGTATCGATGCTCATTTGTCGCCTGTGATTAGGGTTATGGGATTGAAGATGCGAGCCGCCCCCTGGGGATAGTCCCGGCGGGTAACGGCAAGGGTACTGCTGGCCACCGTGAGTTGCAGGCGCTGGAGGCACTGCAGGGCGGTGGTTTCGGTTTGTTCGAGTACGGCGTTGATGACGATGCGGCCGCCATCGGCCAGTCGAGCAACCGCGGCCTCGATGATCGCCTCCAGCCGGCTGCCGCTGCCGCCGACGAAAATCCGGTCGGGTGCGGGCAAGGCGGCAAAGGCCTCGGGGGCTTCGCCGCTGACCAGGTGGATATTATAGGCCCCGTATCGGCGGATGTTTTCCTGGATGTTGCGCTGGCCTTCCTGCTTTTTCTCGATGGTGCAGATCAGGAGGTCCGGATTGAGCCGGGCCGCCTCCAGGGAGACGCTCCCGGAACCGCCGCCAATATCCCAGAATACCCCGGAAGCCGGCAGGCGCAGTCGATGCAGGGTGGCTGCCCGGACCTCGTCCTTGGTGATCAGGCCACGGGAGTGGTGAATGTCCTGTTCCCGGAGACCAAAACGGATGTTTTCGGGCAGGGGCGGCTGTTCGACCAGCATCATGTTCAGCGGCGCGAAGGTTTGTCCGGCGATCTCCGCGAGGCTGCCGTTGGTCAGCCGTTCGTCGGCCAGGCCGAGATTTTCCGCCACCCGGATGCGGATCGAGGTTAGCCTCGGCTGATCCCCGCAGGCTTCGAGGGCGGCGAGCAGGATTGCCGCCACCCGGTCCGGGCTGTTGTCCCGGTCGGTGAACAGCATGGCCCTGGCATGGCGCAGCACCCGGCCCGGGATGTTGTGATCTACGCGGCCATGCAGGCTGACAATGGCCAAGTCGTCCCAGGGGATCCGAAATCGGGCGCAGGCATGCTGGACTGCGGACACGGCCGGATGAACCGTGACCGGTTCCGGACCGAAACGTTCGATCAGGGTGCGGCCGATCCCATAGAAGAGGGGATCGCCGCTGGCGAGGATGGCGACATCGCCCGTCTGCAAGGCCTCCTCCACCTGGGCCAGCATGGCGGCCACCGGGGCGATGTCGATCATCCGGCGGTGCAAATCGGCCACCAGGGGCCGGTGGCGTCGGGAGGTGACGATTGCGGGGCAGCGGTGCAGCAGCTCCCCTTGCTCGCCAGTCAGGGCCGGGCCACTGATGCCGATCAGTTCAATGCGCGACATGCAGCACCACTCCTTTTTCGGAGGTAACCAGGTACACCTGCACCGGCAGGCCCGACCACAATTCGGCCTGCGCCTGCGCCTGGCGGCAGACGGCCGCCACCAGATCGTTGCGGCCTCCGTCCTGGAGCCGTTGGTATATCTCGCGGGCGGTATTGGCTCCGGCCATGGTCGTGACCTCCGGTTCCTCCAGGCCCAGACGGGCCAGCAATGCCGCCGCCTGCCTGGTTTCCAGGGCGCCGTTGCGGACATGGGTCTGGGGCACCGCCAGGGCCGCCTTGATCAATTTGGCCCACATGGCGGCCAGGACAATCTCGGTGAAGCCGTGGCGGCCAGCCGCCTCCAGGGCGTAGTGCAGATAATCGCCCATCATCACCAGGGCCTCCTCGGGCAGGTGGAGCTGCCGCTGGACCGCGGCCTCGGAGGTGCGGCCGGTGGCGAGCAGCACCGTGGTCAGACCGGCGGCCCGGGCTACCCGCATCGAGGCCTCGATGGTGTCGGTCCAGGCCTGGGCCGACACCGGCTTGACAATGCCGGTGGTGCCGAGGATCGAAATCCCGCCGAGCACCCCCAGCCGCTGGTTGAGGGTTTTTTTTGCTAAAATCTCGCCGTCGCGGACGAAAATCGTCACTTCCAGGGCGGCTGCCTTGGCTTCGCCCTCGGCCAGGGCCTCGGTCACCGCCGCCCGGATCATCTGCCGGGGCACCGGATTGATCGCCGGTTCGCCGACCGGGACGGGCAGGCCGGGTTTGGTCACCACGCCCACCCCGGGCCCGTTGACCAGGACGATCCGTTCCCCGTCCGCATCCGCCAGCCAGCGGACCTCGGCGCCGATCTCGGCGCCGTTGGTGACATCCGGGTCATCGCCGGCGTCCTTGACCACCGTGGCCATGGCCGAGGTGCCGCCGAACCGGCAGAGGTCGAAACGATGGCGGCTGCCGTCGGGGAAGGGGATCTCCACCCACCCCGGATGCTCCCGGCCCAGCAGGCAGAGGACCGCCGCCTTGGCCGCCGCCGCCGCACAGGCGCCGGTGGTATACCCGCTGCGCAGCGGTTTATTTTTCCCGGATCGTGACATTTCGTCCTTAGGCCAGACGCAGCAGGGCGTTGACCACGGCCACGGCCACCGGGGTGCCGCCTTTGCGTCCCAGGGCGGTGATGTAGGGGTAGTTTTTTTCGGCCAGCAACTCTTTGGATTCGCTCGCGTTGACAAAGCCCACCGGTACGCCGATCACCAGGTCGGGGGTGAAAAGCCCCTGGTCGATCAGTTGCATCGCCTTGAGCAGGGCGGTGGGGGCATTGCCGATGGCGACAATGCCGATGTTGTCGGCGATGGCCCGGGTGAGGGCGGCATCGGAGCGGGTGGAGTTGTTTTTCCTGGCCAGTTCCGTGGTCTCGGTTTCCCGCAGCCGGCAGATGACCCGGCCGCCGAACCGGTTGAGCAGGCCGGTGGACACACCGTTGGCCGCCATGTTGACATCCACCAGGATGTTCTTGCCGGCCCGGATGGCGTTGAGGCCGGCCTGGACCGCATCGGGATGGAAACGCATATTTTCGGCGAAACTGAAGTCGCCGGTGGCGTGGATGGCCCGGCGGACCACGGCGAACGCTTCCGGTGCAAACCCGGTGGGCCCGAGCTCGCGTTCGATGATGCGAAAACTTTCGGCTTCAATTTCCTGGGGGGCGATCTGTTGCAAAGTAACCATGGCGCGCAGTTCTCAGGTTAATGGTCGGCAGGCCAGGACAAAACGGGACGCAGCCTCGGGGGTGCGGCCCCAGTGCAAGTGCACATACCCTGCCAGGGTGTGGTGGTGACGGTAGCCCTCGGGGCGGCCGTCGTCGAGGCGGAAGACCGTTTCGATCGCGGGATGGCGGTCGTCGACGGTGGAATAATGAAATTCGTGGCCGTGGAGCACGGTGCCCGCAGGCCCCAGGAAGGTGTCCCGGAGCAGTACCGGCTGACGGTACCCGAGCCGCCGCAGGCGCGGCTGCATCCGGGCCTGGAAGGGGTACACGCCGACCATGGGAAACTCGCGGCCTTCCAGATCGGTGATTGCCCGGGTGAGGTACATGAATCCGCCGCATTCGGCATAGATCGGCCGGCCGGCTTCAGCGAAATCAAGGATCTGGCCGGTCATCAAACGGTTGGCGCTCAGTTGCCGGGCATGAAGTTCGGGATAGCCGCCGCCCAGGTAGAGGCCGTGCAGTTGCGGCGGCAGCGCTCGATCCTCCAGGGGGCTGAAAAAAACCAGCTCGGCGCCGGCGGTCCGCAGCAGGTCGAAGTTGTCCTCGTAATAGAAGCAGAAGGCGGCGTCCCGAGCCACGCCGATGCGCACCCGGCCGGGATCGGCGCCGGTGGCCGGCGGGACAGGGGCGGCGGCAACCGGTTCTCGTTCCTTGGCCAGTTGGAGGAGGAGGTCGAGATCCAGGTGCCGCTCGACCAACTCCGCCAGTTGCGTCAACCCCTCGCCCGCCAACGGGTGTTCCTCGCCCATGTGGAGGCCGAGATGCCGGGAGGGAATACTGATCTCCTCCCGGCGGGGTAGGAAGCCGATGATCGGCACCGTGCAGTGGGCCGCGATCGCTCCGGCCACCAGGTCCCGGTGCTTGTCCGAGCCGAGCCGATTGCAGATCACTCCGGCCAGTTTGAGCGCCGGATCGAGGGTGGCAAAGCCGTGGACCACGGCGGCAACGCTTTCCGCCGCCGAGCGGATATCGATCACCAAAATCACCGGCAGGTCTAGAGTTTTCGCCAGGGTCGCCGCCGAGCCCTCGCCACCATCAAAAAGGCCCATGACCCCCTCGACCACCGCGCAGCCCTGCGCCGGGCAGTGGCGGGCAAAGGTCTGCCGGACAAAGGGAACGCCGCACATGCGGACATCGAGGTTGCGCGAAATGCGGCCGGTCACCATCCGGTGCAGGCTCGGATCGATGAAATCCGGGCCGCACTTGAAGGGCTGGACCGCCACGTCGCGCCGGGCCAGGGCCGCCATGATCCCCAGGGTGACCGTGGTCTTGCCGCAGCCCGAATGGGTGCCGGCGATGAGCAGGGCCGGTTGGTTCATCGGCTGGTGATCCCTTCCTGGCCGTAATCCGGGTAGAGCAGGGAGCGGACAAAGCCGATGCCGTCGAGCAGTCCCATGGTCGGCCGGGAAACCATCTCCTCTTCCACCAGGAAAACCTGATTGTCGCGTACGGCTTTTATCACTGAAAATCCAGGCTCTTTGACGATATCATCGACGCTCACCGGATTCATCCGGCCGTTCTGGGCGAGGTAGAGATCGATCTGGCCGGCCTTGGCCAGGATGCGTTCCTTGCCGTAGGCGGCGATGTTGGTCTCGCGCATCCGCTCGGCATCGGCGGCGATATTGATGCCGCCCGCCGACTCCAGCACGAACATGGCCATGGAGTTGGGGGCAAAGGTCTTCATCTGCCGGTGGATCGACTCGAAATAGACCCGTTTGCGCTTTTCCCGGGGGATCTGTTTGAGTTCGGCGGTGATTTTGGCCAGTCGTTTGCCGAAGGTCTCGATCATGGTCCTGGCCTGTTGTTCCCGTCCGGTCAGTTTGCCCAGGGACTCCCAGTAGGTGAACAGTTCGGCGGTCTCGGTCGGCTGCAGCGAGACCACCCGCACGTTGTGTTTTTCCAGGGTCCGCACCAGGTTGGGATAGCCCCGGCTGATCATCGGCCGGATCAGGACCAGGTCGGGCTTGAGGGCGAGCAGCCGCTCGGGGTCATCCTGAAACTGGACCTGGGGCAGGCCGGGCAGCTGCGTGTCGCTGGGGCCGCAGGCGATGATTTCCTTTTTCAGGCCGAGTTCGAGCAGGTTGGTGGTATGGGCCGGATAGAGCGAGATGATCCGCTGGAAGGGCTTGGTGAAAACCACGGCCCGTTTTTCGCTGTCCGTGACCGTGGTCGCCTGGACAGCGGTCACCAGGAGAAGGAAGAGGCATGAATGCAGAAGCAGGGATTTGAAGTTCATCGGTTCGTGGTGGGGCAATTAAGGGTTGACCGGCAGCCTGAAGCTCACCTGCCGGCAATTTGTAAAGGTGTTGGGGGTGACTTCCGCCTCGACGCCGTAGACGCGGGCAATGGTGGCCGGGGTCAGGACCTCTTCCGTCCGTCCCTGGCAGACCACTTCGCCCTGGTTGAGAAAGATGAGTTCGTCGCAGAAAAACGAGGCCAGGTTGAGGTCATGCATCACCGCGATCACTTGCATCCCCTGCTGCTCGAAGCGCTGCCGGATAAGTTGGAGGATTTCGAGGCTGTGGTGGATGTCCAGGTTGGAGGTGGCCTCGTCGAGCAGCAGCACGGTGGGACGTTGGGCCAGGGCCCGGGCCACAGCCACCCGCTGTTTTTCCCCGCCGGAGAGTCGGGTGACCGGGCGATCCGCCAGCTCGGTGATGCCGGTCAGGGCCAGGACGGCTTCGATCAGGTCCTGGTCGGCCTGACTGGGGCCGGCAAAACGATGGAGAAGGGGATGCAACCCCATCTCCACCACCTCGCGGACCGAAAACCCGAAGCGGACCATGAAGTCCTGGGGCACCAGGGCCAACTGCCGGGCCAACTGTTTTTTTGACCAGGCGCGCAGCGGACGGCCGAGAAAATCGATGGTTCCGGCCCGCGGCGTCAGGAGGCCGCCCAGCAGGTCGAGCAGGGTGGTCTTGCCGCTGCCGTTGGGACCGAGGATGCCGTAACAGCAGCCGCGGCGCAGCTCGAGGCTGACCTCGCGGAGCACCGGGGTGGCCCCGTAGCCGAAGCTGACCCCGGCAAGCGACCAGAGCACTTCCTGCTGGGGTTCAGAACGCGGTGGCGCCATCGCGTTGCCTTTTTTTGAAAATGATGCAGAAAAAAGGGCCGCCCAGCAGGGCGGTGAGCACGCCGATCGGCACCTCCACCGGCAGCACCGCCCGGGTGAGGGTATCGGCGAACAGGAGCAGGAAACCGCCGGTAAAAAAGGACAGGGGCACCATGCGGCGGTTGTCGGGGCCGACCAGGTGGCGCAGCATATGGGGGACAATCAGGCCGACAAAGCCGATGATCCCGGAAACCGAGACCGCCATGGCGGTCATCAGGGTGCCGCAGGTCAGCAGGATAGTCCGCAGGCGGACGGTGTTGACCCCGAGCGAGGTGGCGGCCCGGTCGCCGGTGGCCATGATGTTGAGGTCCCGGCTGTAGAACAGGGCGGTCAAGGCACCCAGCAGAGCGGTGGGGGTCAGCAACAGGATATTGTG
>CAIMMA010000280.1 GCA_903842475.1 uncultured bacterium | reverse complement strand
GGGCGATGATCTTTGTGGTGGTTGAGGAGTTGATCCCCGAATCCCAGCGCAATCCGGACAATATCGATTTTGTCACCATGGCCACCATGGCCGGATTTTCGACCATGATGATCCTCGACGTGGCCCTGGGCTGAGCCGCAGCCCCTTGCCGCACCCTGCTTTCCCCATAACCCATACCCAGGTCCAGCCATGATCAAGCAGCCCCAGCCGACAGCCGACCAACAGCTCCTGGTAGTGGTGGGGGGCGGACCGGCAGGCTTGATGGCCGCCGGGCAGGCCGCCCTGGCCGGGGCGCGGGTGGAGGTGCTGGAGAAGATGAAACGGCCGGGCCGGAAACTGTGCATCACCGGCAAGGGCCGCTGCAACCTGACCAATGTGGCGCCGCTGGTCGAGTTCCTCGCCCATTTCGGGCCGAGCGGCGCTTTTCTCCGTCAGGCTTTTTATCGCTTTTTCACTCCGGAACTGCTCGATTTTTTCGGAGAACGCGGTCTGGCCGTGGTCACCGAGCGCGGCGGCCGGGTCTTCCCGGCCTCGGGCAAGGCCCCGGAGGTGCTGGCAATGTTCGAGGACTGGCTGGCCGAGTGCGGGGTGGGGATGCGCACCGGTGCCGGAGTCGATGGGCTCCTGGTCAAGGACGGGGTGCTGACCGGGGTGTCCTGGCAGGGCAAGCGACTGGCCTGCGGGGCGCTGATTCTCGCCACCGGCGGGGCCTCGTATCCGGCCACCGGTTCCACCGGCGACGGCTACCGGCTGGCCCAGGAGGTTGGTCACCGGCTGGTGCCGGTCCGTCCGGCCCTGGTACCGTTGGTCACCACCGGCGACTGCGCCCATCGGATGGCGGGATTGCAGCTGCGCAATGTCCAGGTCAGATTGTTCATCGACAACAAGAAAAAGGGCGAGGCCTTTGGCGAGCTTACCTTCATGGAGTTTGGCCTCAGTGGTCCGGTGATCCTCACCCTCAGCGGCCGGATCGTCGATGCCCTGCGGGCCGGCCGGGAGGTGCGGCTGGAGCTGGATCTCAAGCCCGCCCTGGATGAGGCCAAGCTCGATGCCCGGCTCCGGCGCGATTTCGAGCAGCGGGCGGCCGAGCCTCTGGCCACGGTGCTCCGTGGGCTGCTGCCCCAGGAGATGATCGGGGTGGCCCTGGAACAGACCGGGCTCGGTCCGGAGCGCCGGGCCGGTGTCATTCGGGCCGAAGAGCGCAAGCGGCTGCGGCTTTGGCTGAAGAATTTCCGCTTCCAGGTCACCGGCTACCGGCCGCTGGCCGAGGCCATCGTCACCGCCGGCGGGGTCGATACCGCCGAGATCAATCCCCGCACCATGGAGTCCCGGCTGGTGCAGGGGCTCTATTTCGCGGGCGAACTGCTCGACCTCCAGGCCGACACCGGCGGTTATAATCTCCAGGCCGCCTTTTCCACCGGCTGGCTGGCTGGCCGCGCCGCGGCTGCCCGGTTGACCGCATCCCCACAGGAGTAATATGTTTCTTCCCACCACCCGCCAGGAAATGGCCAAACTGGGCTGGTCGCAGCTCGATGTCATCCTGGTCACCGGCGACGCCTATATCGATTCGCCCTTCATCGGGGTCAGCGTGATCGGCAAATTGCTGCTCAGTCAGGGCT
>CAIMMA010000279.1 GCA_903842475.1 uncultured bacterium | reverse complement strand
CCTGCCCGCGCTCTGCCTGGCCACCGACCCCATCGACCCCGACGTGATGCAACGCCGCCCGCGCCCCAGAACAGAAAGCATGACGGACCGCAGCTTCCTGCGCTCGATGCTGCTCACCGGCGGTCTCACGGCGGTGTTGGCATTTGCAGTGTACCTCTACATCCTGAAGACGGAATCTCTGGAAACGGCGCGCACCTACGCCTTCACCGTGCTGGTCTTTGCCGAACTCCTGCGGTCCTTTGGCGCCCGCAGTGAAAACAAGCAGGTCTGGCGTATCTCGTTGTTTACCAACCTCAATCTGGTCATCGTGGTAGCCGTTTCTTTCGGTCTCCAGGTGTGGAGCCAACACAATGCGATCCTGGGCCGTATACTCAAGACCTCGTTCATGCCGTTCACCGATTGCTTGCTGCTGCTGGCCTTGGGAACCATCCCGCTGCTGGTCCTGGAGGGGGTGAAGATGGTACGGAGCGCCAGGCGGTGAAAAGGAAGCGCGACGCCATGCGGCCTGCGACTTTATCAAGCCGGCAAGGCAGGCTTTGGCAAAACATTCGCCGGATGTGGCTGGTCCTTGATTTTGCCGCCAAGAAGTTTGCGGACATTGATAACATTGACGGAGTACAGTTGGCCGGAGCCTTTGCCTTCAACGCTTCGCCACCCTGATCGTAGCAACCAACCGCGCTTGGGGCAGCGCAGTGTGCAGTGGGTGGCGGCTGCCGCTGAAAAGCCTGGTGTTACTCGGCAGCACCGCAGGAGCGGTCCTTCTGATTACCGTGTTCCGCCACGGCTGGAAATGGACATTCAGGCTGTTTGCATTAAGGGGTTTGAAAACCATGACAGACAAAGCAGCACTGCCTGTAGCATGGAGGCTCGACGCTCTATCAAGGCCGGGCCCTGCGGCTGTACGCCTTTAGCGCACAGCCTTGACAGAGTCGAGTTGAGCCTCCATGATTGACCTGAAGGTGGCAGGGGGACGGGGCGGCAGGTGGCCCACGCCGCCCCTTTCCCCTCCGGCGGGGCTCAGGTTCCGGGGCTAATCATCACCGATCTGCCCATCCATTCCGGGGATGGAGCAGATAGGGATACCAGAGAAAATCTCTTAAAAAAACAAAATATTAACCAATTAATATCCGCTACCTACAATAAGATTGTTGCTTGTCCTTTTTATGTAGGTGTTTTTCTCCTTTTCTTTCCATACGTATTTAACCCAAGCTCCCTGAGGAGTTGCAGCCTTTATTGCCTCATAGATTGGCATACCTTCGACTTTCAGATCCTTCCCGGCCAAAGTCGGATGCACTATGAGTTTACCTTCTGCTTCCATGATAAACGCATAGGGCGTGTAAGCATCGGGGGTAAAACTTGCAGCTCCCTTGCCACCATTAATGGCAGCAACAACTTCATCCACATTTTTACTGATAGCCTCCTTGTCCGCACTGATAGCGTGGGTTGCAAAGAGCATAACCGCGACCATGGAAAGCATTACCATTAAACGTTTCATTTTTTATCCTCCAGGTTTGTTGAATATCGCCAACCTGCCCCATGCAGGTTGGCAAAAGCCATAAAAGTTGATCGACCAGTATGTTAGCGTACCTGGGCAGTGAGATATCCCTAATGCCCTCTGGTACATTACACTACACCGGCGAGACTGAAATAGCGTCCGGGTCAAGCTCAACTCCATAGTATGAATGGATTTTTCTAGTCCATGCCTGGTCTGCCATGTTTGGCCATTTGTCTTTGTCGAATCCCGGTGCATTTTCGAGGATCCCTTTCTCAACTTTAAGCAAGAAGCGCTTGTTCTCAGCATCGAGCGTCAACGCCGCCCACGGGACTGCGAAAAGTTTTTCTCCTATACCGAAGAAGCCACCGAAGGACAGTACCGCGTATCTGACTTTGCCACTTCGCATGTCCAGCATGATTTCTTTGATATCACCGATGTCTTCACCATCATGATTGTAGACATTATTACCGACAAGGGTGTCGGCGCCCATCAGAGGCGGTGCTGGTCCATTATTGGTGATACTTTTATACATTCCTAACGTATCGCGATCTTCGTAGTTCATGTTTTACCCTGCTCAATGCTTTTAAAGTATGGGTTGTAGACCCAAGGGAAATTATGTTGTCGTACCTGCTGATCGTTTGACCATCGGGGTGGTCCGCCGCTGGGGCCATATCTCCAGGATCGACTGTGCGGCCAGACTGGAATTACACCAACAAACGCCAAAATAAGGATTATGAGTAAAATTGTTCCAAGTGACATGCTTTGTTCCTCCCGAGAGAAGACGTTGTCCAGGAAATAATTTTACAGCATCCGGCTCGTTTCACGAGAGGGTTACTTTATACCGATTGAATTCCTTCTATCGTGTTCACCCTTCCCAAATTCCGGCGGAGGACTGTATGGCATGTTCGCCCCCACCGGAACTATGGTCACAACGTCGCTATCTTGGATTAATACTTGGCTTGGCTTACTCGACGCTCATGTTGTTATCCACCTTCTTGACGCCTTGAACATCGCTCACGATTTTAGTGACCAGATCCTTCTCTGCCTTGTTTTTTGCTTTGCCAATCAAATTGACCACACCTTCTTTCGTTTCGACCTTGGTATTGAGAGCGCTGGTTGAGCGGTGATGCAGCAAAGTCGATTTAACCAGGGCAGTGGTGGATGCGTCGTCAATTGATTCACCGATAGCGTCCTTCTTCTCGCCTGTCGTTTTTTCTTGAGGAGCTACAACGGTCATCTCATTATTTACATTTTTGACGCCTTCCACGTCTTTG
>CAIMMA010000278.1 GCA_903842475.1 uncultured bacterium | reverse complement strand
CCGTCGGTAATCCGAATCGTAGCAGGGCGAACATGCTGAAGATGGAGCCGAACAGGAAATCCACACTGAAGAACATCGACAGCTTGAACCAGTTGGCGAGAAAACCGGCGATTCCAAAGAGAATTCCGGCGATCAGTTCGCGTCGGCTCATACCAGAGCTCCGTGCCTGTCGGCGCCTCGGGTTGTTTTTTTGATTCTATATTGCAAGGGTTTGCCTGCCAAGGTATCAAGTGCGGCGGCCGCACTGTCCAGCATGGGGAAAATCCGGTCCATCCTCGTCAGGCGGAACAGCGTGGCAACCGGTGCACTGGCGCCAAATATAGCCACATTCCCGCCTGCGCCCACAGCCTTCAGCACCGAAATGATACCGCCCAGGCCGCTGCTATCGATAAACTCGACGGCACCGAGGTCTAGAGCGATCAAGCTATGCCCTTCCTGAACCTTGCCGGCCAAATGCTGTTTGAACTCCTGGATCACTGCAGCGTCTAGTCGCCGCTCCAACGGTTTGACGATTAATATCCCCATTTCTTGCTGTTCTTCAAATTGCATGACATCTCTCTATTTCGATAATGTGTTTCAGGATAACTGCCAAATGTCGCGCGCATACTCGCAAATAGTTCGATCGCTGGAAAACTTGCCGATTCTGGCCACGTTGAGGATCGATTTTTTATGCCAGATGGCAGGCTGGGCAAAATCAGTGGCAACGTCGTTCTGCGCCGCGGCGTAGCTGTCGAGGTCTGCCAGATGAAAATAAGGGTCCTCGGTGTCCAGGAGCAAGCGGCGCACCCAGGCGAAACGATCCTTTTCTCCTGAGCTGAACATTCCGGAACTGATGGCATCCATAACCCGTCGCACCTGCTCGCTTTTCTGGTAATATGCTTGCGGGTGGTCTCCCTGCTGCCGCAGCATCAGCACCTCGGCGGCTTTGAGACCAAAAATATAGATATTTTCCGCGCCGACCTCCTCTTGTATTTCGATATTCGCACCGTCCATGGTGCCGATGGTCAGCGCCCCGTTCATGGAAAGCTTCATGTTACCGGTCCCTGAAGCCTCCATTCCGGCAGTGGAGATTTGTTCCGACAAATCGGCGGCTGGAATGATCAGTTCGGCCAGCGACACGCGATAATCCGGCAGGAAGGCAACCCTGAGCTGCTCTTTAACGCGCCCGTCATGGTTCACGGTCTCGGCAACACTGTTGATGAGCCTGATCACCTGCTTTGCCGTCCAGTAGCCCGGTGCCGCCTTGCCGGCGAAAATAAACACCCGCGATGCGGCAAGCGTCACGCCGTCTTCGACGATGGCAAGATAAAGGGCAATGATGTGGAGTACATTCAACATCTGGCGCTTGTATTCGTGAATCCGTTTGACCTGGACATCGAAGAGGGCAGACGGATCAATCCGCAAACGGTTGCTGGACCATACCATCTTAGCCAGCCGCTCCTTGTTGTCTCTTTTGATCGCCTGGAATTGCTGCTGAAAAGCGCTGTCAGCCGCATATCGTTCCAGACCGCGCAACCTCTCGAGATCCGTGATCCATTCCTCGCCGATGGTCGTGCTGACCAGTCGGGCCAGACCGGGATTTGCCTTGAGCAGCCAGCGGCGGGGAGTAACGCCGTTGGTCTTGTTGTTGAAGCGTTCCGGCCAGAGTTCAAAAAAGTCGGGGACTAAATCGG
>CAIMMA010000277.1 GCA_903842475.1 uncultured bacterium | reverse complement strand
GGGGGCGCATTGACCAGCAGTTTCTGAAAAGGAGGAATGCTGAACGAGGTCTCCAGGTTGGTGGCGATTTCCCTGGAGGTTGTCCGTTGTTCCAGACGAGCCAGCATCTCGGGCAAGCGGTAGATCTGCTGGGTCCCGACGATCAGGTCGACGTGCGGCATTCGATTGCGGATATGTTCCCCTTCCTGTTGGGCGACACACCCGGTGACCCCGAGCAGCATCAAGGGGTTGCGCACCTTTTCCTCGCGTAGCGACCCTAACAGGCTGAATACCTTTTGTTCGGCTTTTTCACGAATGCTACAGGTGTTGATCAGAATCAAATCAGCACCTTCGGCGCGATCCGTCGGGACATAGCCCTCTTGTGCCAGGAGTTGCTCGATGATCTCGGAGTCCCGTTCATTCATCTGACAACCAAAGGTCTTGATATATAGACTCTTGCTCATTAGCTCATTACAGCTCGATACTGTTCATTGTTAATCTTGTAAGTGAGATCGAAAAGGGGACAAGTCGGCCGCCAGGGCGTTGACCAGGCGCATGGTTTCGCCAAAGCGGGGCGCAAGGGTCTGAAGTCGCACCAGGCCTGTTTTTGAAGAGATGGTGGTCAGGATGGCCAGCCCGTCGTGCCCCTCGAGCACGAACTGTAACCAGCTGATTTTCTCCGCACGGATGAGCAGGTAACATTCAACCATGGATGGCACGGGGGTAACGGAACTTGCACGATGCATTAGCTTGTATCCTTAAACACTGAGAGAGGCGTCGATTTCTCCGGAAAGATGTTTGTAGTTATCCAGCACTGGAGCCACCACCTCCTGGAGAAATTCAGCGGTTTGCATGGCGGCTCGACCGGTGAACTGCTGGTAGTTGCTGATTAATCCGTCAAGCTCCCGGTGATCAAAGGGGACGCGCTGATCGTTGGCCAGGCGCTCCAATAGGTCGTTGCGAATGCCTTGATTCTTGACGTCGAGCCCGGCGGCAATGGAATGCTCACGGATAACTTCATGCATATCCTGTCGGCTTTTTCCCCGTTCAACACAGGCCATCAGGATTTTTTCAGTGGCCATAAAGGGGAGCTCTTCTTTTAAATGACGTTCAATTTGTTTTGGATACACAACCATATCGTTTGTAATGTTTATGTATAGCTTTAAGATAGCGTCGGTTAAAAGAAAAGCCTGGGCCAGATCCATGCGACGAATAGCAGAATCGTCCAGGGTTCGTTCGAACCATTGATTAGCTGCGGTTGCTGCAAAGTTGGCCGGCAAGCCCATCAGCTTCCTCGCGAGCCCGGTCATGCGCTCCGAGCGCATGGGGTTGCGCTTGTAGGCCATGGCCGAGCTGCCGACCTGTTTGTTTTCAAAGGGCTCCTCCTGCACTTTCAGATTGGAAAGCAGGCGAAGGTCAACCGCGAATTTATGAGCCGAGGCGCCAATCCCGGACAGGGTTTCTGAGGTTTTCATATCAAGTTTTCGCGGGTACGTCTGCCCGGTCACAGCAAAAACCGTATCAAAACCGATTTTTTCCGAGACTCGCCGGTCGAGTTCCCGCACTTTTTGATGGTCGCCGTTGAAAAGCTCGATGAAGGTGGCCTGGGTGCCGACCGTGCCCTTGGCGCCCCTGGCCTTCAGCTGCTTCTCCAAATGTTCAATATACTCAAGGTCCATCAATAAATCCTGAATATACAATGTGTTGCGCTTTCCGACCGTGGTCGGTTGGGCCGGTTGATAGTGGGTAAAGCCCAGGGTGGCCAGATCTTTGTGCTTCGCGCAAAAAGCCGCAAGATTGGCTATAACCCTGACCAGCGATTGCTTAATGAGCTGCAGGGCCTTTTTCTGGATAAGCAGATCGGTATTACAGACCACGAACTGCGAGGTCGCTCCAAGGTGGATGATGGGTTCGGCCAATGGACATTGCTGGCCGTACGCAAAGACATGGGCCATGACATCGTGGCGAATTTCCCGTTCTTTAACAGCGGCCACGTCGTAATCGATGGTATCGATGTGCGCTTTCAACTCAGCAACCATTTCGGCAGTCACCGAGGCGAGTCCAAGTTCATGCTGAGCTTCAGCCAGAGCCACCCAGCATTTGCGCCAATGGGTAAATTTAAAACGTTCCGAAAACAGTTCCTGCATGGCACGGCTGGTGTAACGGGAAACCAGGGGCTCCTGGTAAATGTCGCGATTCATAGGGATACTCTTGGTGAAATGGATAAAAGAAGTCTAAAGGCCTTTAGCTTGTTTCGATGATTTGTTCAATAACTTGCTGCGGGCTGGATTCTCCCGGAATGCATATTCAGTTTCACAATGTCGCATAATATATATTATGTTAAATTTTATATATGTTTTAATATCAAACCGTTATAATCCTAAGCGCTTGGATTTGGTCACGCCCTACCCCTTTGAACCAGGATCGTTTCAAGCGGAAGACCAGGTCGACCGGTTTATTGAAGTTCTGCCCTGAGTCAGCTAGGCGAAAGCCGATTCCGGGGAAAAGACACCTGTTTGCCCGAACCTGGAAGACAAGGTGCCCTTTGACTTCCCGGGAATGGAGCAGGTGTTCGCCGGAGAGTAAAAAAATCGGCTCAGGGTTGCCCTCGCCAAACGGCTGCATCAACTGCAGGGATTGAAAAAACCCTTGCCCCAACAACTCTTTATCCTGGCAGTGATAGTCAATGATTACGCCCTTATCCTGTTGCGAAAAGGCACTTGATGATGCGTTTATTTTATTGAATTCAATTGAGAAATTTGCAAAATTTGATTTTTTAATTGTCAAGCCTGCGGCCATCGCATGGCCGCCGAACTGATCGATCCATTCCGAGCATCGCTCTAATGTTTGAAAAAGATTCACCCCTGCAACCGACCTTCCCGACCCTTTCAAATAAGCACTTTTTCCGAGTTGGTAATCATCGGTGAAGATGATTACTGGTCGGCAGAATAGTTCCGTGACCCTGGAGGCGATGATTCCCGAAACACCTGGGTGGCAGTTTTTTTCATAAACAACCAACCCGTGCGCCCCCTCATCAACTTGTTTTCGGCAGCATTCTTTCACCGCCTCAAGGATTCCGAGTTCCAGTTGTTTTCTTTCACTGTTCATCCGATCAAGCTCTTGTGCCAAACACCGGGCCTGCTCTAGGGTGTCCGCCACAAGCAGGCGGACACCCGCTTGCGGATTACCAAGGCGTCCGGCGGCATTAATCCTTGGCGCCAGCTTGAACGCGATATCGTCTGACAGGATTTGATGGTCGGCAATCCCGCAGCATTCACAAAGGGAAAGTATACCCAAACGGGATTTTAAAGATAAAACTTCAAGCCCAGCTTTAACTAAAATTCGATTTACCCCCACCAGGGGAACAACGTCTGCAACCGTACCGAGCGCCACCAGGTCCAGGTGTTTTTTCAGATTGGGCAACGTGCCGATCGGTAAAAGGCCAGCCGCGACCAGCGCTTTGCGCAAGGCGATAACCAAAAAAAACGCGACCCCTACCCCTGCGAGTTCCGTAAAAGGAAAATGACAGTTTTTTTGTTTTGGATTAAGAATCGCCTCGGCTCGAGGGAGCTCTTTCTGTGGTTCATGATGATCGGTAATGACGACACGAAGGCCAAGTTCTTGTGCGTAAGCAACTTCATGAACTGCTGTTATGCCGCAATCCACCGAAATCAGCACGCCTCCCTGCGTCTTTTCGCCCCCCGCTTTGGCGATCAACTTATCAATCGATCCCTCGGATAGCCCGTAGCTTTCTTCGAGTCGATTAGGGATGTAACAGGTAGCCTTGCATCCGATTTCCCGAAAGAAAGAGAGCAATAATGCGGTGGCGGTGATGCCGTCCACATCGTAATCGCCATGGATAAGGATCGGTTGGCGTCCTCGAAGGGTCGCCAGGATGCACGCCACCGCCTTGTCCATATCCTTCATGGAATCCGGCGACGGCAACATCGACAATTGGGGATATAAATAGTCGTTAACCTGGTCAAGCGTTGTGAATCCCCGATGATGCAGCATCTCGCCCAATTGCGGGTGCACCGAAAATGCCGCAGCCACCTTGCTGCCAAACTCACGGACCTGCGGGGTGCCGGCGTTAGGGGGAAAAATATACTGAGGATGCCGCGAAGAAGGCTGCATGGACCGGTCCAGTGGAGAGCTTCGCTGTCAGGCTTGCTGCAAAAAAGCGGCCACGGTATCAACCACTTCTTCTTGTTGGTCGATATCAAACCACAGGAGCGACTGCTGCCGCCTGAACCAGGTCATCTGTCGTTTGGCATATTTTTTGGTGTCCTGAATCAAGGCGCTGGTGGCTGTGGGTACATCCCATTCGCCATGGATGCAGGCTCCCATGTGCCGGTATCCTATCGACTGCATGGAAGGCAGGTCTCGCCGGTATCCCATCGCAAGCAAAACCTCAACTTCTTTTCTAAGGTTATCTTCCATCATTTTGTAAGATCGTAATTTAATTCGTTCGTGTAATAGCTCACGGTCGCAGGTAAGGCCAATCTGGAGCATCCTGCTGAAGATTGTACGGCCCGGGGCTCGCGTTTGCCGACGGAGATGTGCTGACCAGGGCACCCCGGTCGCATGAAAAATCTCCAGACCGCGCAGCAGTCGCTGGGTGTCATTGATATGAATCCGGGCACCGCTCTCCGGGTCAATGCGCGACAATTCCCGGTGCAACTCTTCCCTGCCCTCCCTTACAAGTCGCTCTCGCAGTTGTTCCCTGATCTCATTATTAACTTCAACTGTATCAAACAAACCATTGATTAAAGATGAAAGATACAGCCCTGTACCTCCGGTGATAAGCGGGACCTTGCCACGGGAGGCTATTATTTGTATTGCAGCGAGTGCGTCACGAGCAAAAGAGGCCGCATCATATTGCGCATCCGGATCCAGAATATCGATCAGGTGATGCACCGCCATATTTTGCTCTTCACGGGTGACTTTAGCGGTGCCGATATCCATGTGTCGGTAGACCTGCATGGAATCCATGGAAATGATCTCGCAGTCGAAAGCCCTGGCAAGCCGGAGCGACAGATCGGTTTTACCGATGGCGGTCGGTCCGACCAGGACCAAAACCGGCGTGGTAATCGGATCACGGCTTGTCATGGCTCGAAGGTAATCAGGGGGGCGAGTCGCTGCATCGTTGCTGGGCCAATCCCCGGAACCTTGAGCAGATCGTCGGGGCCGGCGAATCGTCCCGCTTGCCGTGATGTTTTGATAATGGCCGTTGCCAGGCGGGGCCCAATGTTCGGCAGCATTTCCAGGGTTGTTTGATCGGCTTGATTAATCGGCAGCGGACGGTTGACGAAAAGTGCCAATTGGGCGGGAAGATGGTCGGTACTACCTTGTTTTGGCAGAAGTGGGTATCTTCGACCCATTCCTTCCAGATCTGTTGCGGTGGCGACTGGATTGCTGACGACCCGCCATTGCCGGCCGTTTTCTTCAAGCACCACGCCATACGATTGGATTGTCGAATCCTGGCCGAGGGGAAGCCAGTGTCCTGCAAGCAATGCCAACCCTAAAAGAAAAAGGACAAGCGGTCGCTTGTCCTTGGGCGCGGCGGAATCGGCCTGCGTAGGCTGCGCATCAATCACGGTCCTTTGCATCCTTCATTAACTTATAGTTGATACTGTCGACCAGCGCCTGCCAGCTTGCTTCGATAATATTCACCGAAACGCCCACTGTGCCCCAGCTGCACTCCAGATCCTTGCTTTCCACCAGGACGCGAACCTTAGCCCCGGTGCCGTACTCCCCCGAAAGCACTCGGACTTTGTAATCGGTGAGCTCCATGTCTTCCAGGCTGGGGTAAAACCTGGTCAAGGCCTTGCGCAACGCCCGGTCCAAAGCATTAACCGGGCCGTCTCCTCTGGCGGCGGTATGGACCTCGCAACCATCGACATACAGCCTGATGGTCGCCTCGGTTATCGGGTTTCTGGCCATGTCGTACTTATGATCCATCACCCGGAAATCCTCAAGCTGGAAAAATTCCCGCTGCAGGCCAAGGGCCCGGCGCATCAAGAGTTCAAAGCTGGCTTCAGCCGCCTCGTATTGGTAGCCCTGGTTTTCGAGATTTTTTAATTCACCGATAATCGAGGCCATCAAGGGCGCATCCGGATCCAGAACCAGCCCAAATTTTGGGGACTTATGGAGGACATTACCTTTACCGGATTGATCGGATATCAGTATTCTTCTGATATTGCCAACTTTTTCCGGGACCAGGTGTTCGTAGGTCATGGGATTGCGCTGGACCGCACTGACCTGAATT
>CAIMMA010000276.1 GCA_903842475.1 uncultured bacterium | reverse complement strand
GGTATTGGGGCAGCGGACCGGGCCCCACTCGGGGCAGGGGACCACCTGCTCATAGGTGGTCGAGCTCATCTCTTTTTTTGAGCAGCCGCAGCGCTTCGTGGCCACAATGATCTTGTAGCAGGTGACCCGGTCCTCGGGCAGTTCGATCCTAAAATTACCAGGAGCGCAAAGGGAGGCATCATCCTCCGCCGGCTCGGGCAGTTGGGGCTCCATCTCCTCCACCAGGCCATGATAAAAGCAGCGGACAAGAGCCGCCCCCTGATGGCCGTCGACGCCGGCCACCCGGACCGTGACCAGGTCGTATTGGGTCAGATACGAGCAGCTGATGGCGCCTGTGGCCGAGGCCTGCCAGTGCAGGGTGTTGCCGGTGCGGTTGATGGCCTGGATCTGGTCGGCCTGGGAAATGACGTTGCCCATCCATCGGCCGGAGAAGCCGCTGATCACCGGGTAATCCAAAGTATGACTGGTGGCATCCTCCACCGTGACCGTGCGGCTGATCTCGGTCATGACCTGGATCGCTTCCATCTCGGTGCCCCCGGTGATGCGCAGGCGATAGGGCTCGGCCGGGTGCGAACGGATCACGCGGATCCGGACCGTGACCGAACCGTCCGACTGCTGGTCGCAGATGGCCAGGTCGATCTTGGCCGCCGCCGAGACCAGGGCGGTGGTCACCTCCTCGCTGGTGGGATAGAGGGACTGGAGCGGGTTGGTCTGGCCCAGATCGGTTTTGGAAACACCCTCGGGCAACGGGTTGCAGGCATCGAGCTGGAATAGGGAATCAATCACCGTGGCCGCGTCGCCGACCGTGGCCACATCCTCGACCAGATCCTCCAGCTCCAGCCGCAGCCAGTAGCCGTCAGCCACTGCGGCGGACGCAGGCAGCGCGTAGGTGATGGTCAGGCTATGCCGGCTCATACCGCACCGCCAGGATCTGGCCCGAGCAATCGTTGTAGTAGACCACCGGCACCAGCTCTTCATCGGTGATCGATCCATAGGTGGCTTCTTGCACCAACTGGCCGTCCGGGCAGGCGGCCATCAGCTCCTTGACGCAGCCGGGGATAGTGAGCTCCAGGGACTCGGTGACCGTGGTGCCCTCGCCATCCACCCAGGCCACGGTCGCGCTGTTCTTGATGTCGGCCATCTTTTTATCTGCGGCCTTGTCCAGGGTCATGGTGACAGTGTGCTGGTAGCCGATGGCCCGGCAACGGATCCGGACCACGCCTAGAAATGCACCGCTGCTCCGGATTGACAGCGCATCACAGGTCAGATCAGGCCGGGGCACCTCGGCACCGAAGCGATCAAAGCAGGGCAGGTCGGACCACTCCCAGTCGACATCGGCAACTATGAAGGGCAGATCAACCACCGAGGCAAAATCGATCACCAGATCAAACTCTCGCTCCTGCTCGATACGGATCGGCTCGCCCACCACCCCCAGGGCTGCGGTCAACCGATAGGGCAGGTCCAGGGCCGAGGGCCAGACCCACACCGTCAACGGCACCACCACTCCACCCGCCCGGACCGATGCCGGGCAGGAGGGGGCGGTGTACACCTGGGCCGGCACGCCGTTGATCGCCATGGCCAACATGGTCTGGAGGTCGGACAGCGACAGCCTGGTGGTGTCAACCGGCTCCTGCTCGAGGCGCAGCCAGGGCGACAGCAGGATCGAGGCGGGGCCGGTATAGGGTATGGTCAGGGTGGTGGCCATCAGTAATAGGTATCCGATATGACTTTCTGGGTGCAGTAATCGATCACCGTCTCCCGGCTGGCTGTGGACGGCTGCACCGGGACCTCCTCATCCGGGCTGGTGATCGTACCCTGGGTGGTCCAGTTGAGGCCGCAGACCGCATCGGGGTCAGCCTCGAACACCTCCACCGAGGGCGGCATCTCCACCACCAGGTGGGCCAGGCCGCCCTCGTAGACGCCGACCACCACGGCGCTGTAGTTATTGTCCCGCGCCGCCTCTCGCCTGGGGGCGTTGAGGATCACGGTATGACGCTCGCAGAGGTATTTGACCTGGGCCGTACCGTAGACCGGTTCGGCGCAGGTCACTGCCTCGCTGTCGGCAATCAGTTCGGGCGCGCTGACCACCTCGCCACCCGGGCCATAGCACTCGTCGGCCCAATCGACCGCCAGGATCCGGCGCACCGGGTAGCGGGTCGACTCCGAGGTGGTCAGCCGAAACTGCACCAGCTCGGAAAGCTCCAGCATCTCCACCGCCCGACCCGAGAGCGTGCCCCAGGAGGTGAGCAGCCGATAGTTGAGGCCAGCCACTCGGGGATAGGCATAGAGGGTGCAGACCAGGGCATCGCCGGCCATGCCGCAATCGATCTGGCTCTGATACTCATCCCCGGTCAGGGCAGCCGCGATCCAGCGCACCATCTCCTGCTTGGTCACCGCGCCGGTGTAGACCGACCACGCCTCCTGCTCGAGCTTGAGCAGGTCAAGGGGTTGGGTCTCGGTCGATGCCAGGCCGTAGGTGAGGGTCAGCGAGGTCGTGGTCATCAGGCGGTCTCGCCCTCGAACACCGAGGTGCAGCCGTTGCCGGCCATGGAGGCCGCCCCGGCCGGGACCACCCGGGTCTCCCATATGGCGATGGCCGGCGGATGGGTCTGGAAGACAATAGTATTGCCCGCCGCCCAGGTACCGCCCCAGCCGGCAGCCGCCAGGGTAAAGAAGGGCTTGGCGACCGCGCTGTTGACCGGGGCGAAATCGGCCCCGACCGTGCCCGATCCGACCGAGCCGATCAGATCACCAACCACGGTGAAATGGGTGGCATCGGTGAAGGTCAGGGTCCAGGTCTGCTCGGCCGTGCCGATGTTGTCCGGCACCACCGGATAGAGGGTCTCGTTGTAGGTGCCGGCACCGCTCTCCGCCCAATTGCTCACCGAGCAGGCCAGATCCGCCGGGGGATAGTAGAGCGATGAGACATGGGCCCCGGCAGCGTAGCCGTTGGCCAGGGCAGTGGTGGTGGTGATGGTCACGTCCGTGCCGGAGACAGACGGCGCCCCGTTAATGATCAACTCCTCCTCGTTGCCGGTGGAACTTGTGGGGGTGGCCTTGTCGGTGATCCGGATCTTATCGCCACTGGCAAACAGGCCGGTGAGGCTGGCATCCTCGACCGTGACCACCAGGGTGGATCCGCCGGCGGTGACCGTGGTCTTGAGGGTGGCCGCGCCATATTTGCGCTCCGAGCCGGTGATGTCGGCCTGGGTGTCGCGCTGGGTTCCGATATGGAAATAGACCCGGTCCTGGCCCACGGTCGGGGCATGCAGGCGGATCGACGGGGCATAGAGGGTCTCGTCGGCATCGTTGGCCACCCGGAAAAACAGCTTGCGCCGCTTGGTGGATCCGGCCACGCGCTCGGCCCGAAACACATGCGGGAAGACATTTTGCAGGGCCCCGCTGGTGATGGGGTTGAAACTGATGCGGCCACCATTGCCGGCGGCATCGGAGATGGTGGCGGGATAGTAAGCCTTGAGCTCCGAGGAAAGTATGGTCATGGTCAAACCTCAATCATGGTGATGGATCCGGAATACCAGTCGGTGTCCGGTGGGTTGGCATGGTCGAAGGAAGGCGTCAGGTCGGTTGTGTCGATGATCAGGACCGTGAACGATCCGCGATGGTGTACCAGGTCCACCGGCAGAGCCTGGGCCTGCAGCAGCCGGATCTGCTCGATCTGGCCCAGGGTCCAATGGTGCTCGCCCTGCAGCGCCAGGCTGCGGCCGCCGATATTGCCGTCGGCCTGAACCACCGAGGCGCCGCCGATCAGCCGGCGCTGGCTGTGGGCTACTCCGGCCGGGCCGATGGTTAGGGTCAAATGGTCCGAAAGGGTGATACCCCCGAGAGAGACGGTCATTTGCTCGACCTCCAGGCCATGCGCTTGAACTCTCGCTCCAGGGCGCGGGCGTTCTCCCGGGTCGAGGTCACCGGGATCGAGGCCCCGCCGCCGAAGTTGAGGTTGATGGTCATGGTGTCGGATCCACCCACCGCGCCGCCATTGGCAAAGCCAACCGGGCCGCCAAGGGCGAAGCGGGGGATCTCGGGCAACTGCAGGGCATTGAGGGCGTGGAAGAGACCGGCGCCAAACTTGCTGACCGCCTCCTTGCGGATGACGAACTCGCCCGCCTCGAGCAGGGCGCTGATGCGATCGCCGCCGCCGTATCCAGGTAGGCGGCCGCCACGGGCAAAGCGCTGGATCAGGCCGCCAGTGGCCTTCGCCTGGACCTCTGTGACATAAATTTTCACGTGGCGATCTTTTGAGAGTTTTTGCAGGTGGCTCTCTATGGTTGCGATGTCCTCAACCCCAGACGAGAGGAAATCGTCCCAGGTTTTGTCCCATTGGCCAGAAACTGCATCGCTGGCTTTTGTTGACCCCGACTCCATTGCATTCCATACCTTACCCCAGTCGCCATCCTCTGGAGGGGTGAAGGCCACTCCTAATGCTTGCTGCATCTTGCCTTTCACCTCTTCAGCGGCCTTTGCCAGGTCATCGAGTTGGCTTTTAGTCTTAACGATAGACTCGTCGAGCACCCCGCCAGACTCTTTGTTCAGTGCTTCCCCAGCTTGCTTCATGGCGGCCTGGACCTGCTGCTGTATCTGCTCTTTGACAGCTTGGACCTCAGTCAGCATCCTGACGGATTCAGCAAGGCCCTGCTTATCTGACACCGCGATAACCGACTCAGCTCCCTTTGCCTTTGCCTCAAGGGCCTCATACGCGGTTCTTGCCTGATCCACCCTGGCCTTGGTATGGACTAGGGATGCGTCAATGGTAGAGGTGCTGTACCCTCTGTTTTCAAGGTTGGCGCGCATCTCTTTCATCTCACTGTCAAGCTGGTCGTAGTAGCTCTTGGCGCGCTTTGCAGCATCATCGAGGGCCTTGTCGTTGCCCATAACCTCTTTGTTCAATTCCCTGGCCGCAGAGGCTGCCTTGTTTGCATAATCAAGAGCAGCTGAATATAGCGATTTCCCCCCCTCTGCGTCGCCGGCGGAAAACGCTGCCTGTGATGCTGCCGCAGCTTCTTTTGCCTTTACGGTATACTCTTGCGCCTCTTTTTTGTTGGCCCGCCATGCATCGATTCCGCTCATGCCGCCTTGCTGCATGTCGCGAATTTCGGACACAAAATCACGCTGCGATCCTGCTATGTCTGCCTGGATTTTTTTCACTTCGGCGGCGTAGTCTTTATATTGCCTCTCCATCTCCTTCAGGGTTTCTTTGGAAACCTTGAGCTGCTCGCCCCCTGAAGTTTTTGCAGCAGCAGCAATTTCAGAACCTGTTTTTTTTGCCGCTGCCGCTGTAGCGTTTAAAGATTTCGCATTTTCCTTTATCCATGAATTTAGCTCCTTGGCGTCCATGGTGGCGAACTCAAAGAAACTCATTTTTCCGTCAAAAACGGCGCTCCATCCGGCGGAACTCTGGCCGATATTGATAATAATTTGAGAGAGCTTGGCAAGTTTGTCAGTGGCCCCAGCGGCCATGTCAATGATGAAGGAGAAGAATGAGGAAATACCTTCCCGGTTCTGATCCATAGTCTCGGCCAGGTCAGTAATTGACTTCGCTATCTTTCCAGTTCCACCGCTTGCTTGGTTCGATTCGTCAATGATCCGTTTGTAGGCATTTTCCAGCGTCATCAAAGCGCGCTGGGTTGTCGGTGCTATTTTAGAAAACTCGGAATTGACCGCCTCGGCCATTTTCGGGAAAGCCTTGGTGAGTACCGACGTGGTCAACTCTCCGGCTTTGGACATGGCCCGCAATCCGGCGATGTCGACATTGAGAGCTTTTGCCAATTCAGAGGCAAAGTACCCATTGTTTTCCATCATTGATCTGAACTCGTCGCCCTGCAGGACACCAGATCCCATTGCTTGCGAAAACTGCAGCATGAAACTAGATGCCATCTCTGTGGTCGATCCATTTATCGTCAATGACTTGTTGACCAAATCAACGGCATCCAGCGTTTCACCGCTCCCCTTGCCAAGGTCGCGCATGTTTCTGGCGAGTTTTGCAAAGGCATCGGCGTTGCTTGCATAGGCACTTCCGGTTTCTTGTGATATTTTGTAAAGCCGCTCTCGGACCGCAACGGTCTCTTCTTCTGAGTCGGTGACGAGTTTTATGCGTGAGTTTAGGTTGGTATATTCATCAGCAATCTTTCGAACCTCGTTGGCGTAGTATGCCGCCGCCGCAACACCGGCCGATACCACGATCGGAAACTTAATCTCCGACAATCTTGAAAATGCACCTTTTGCCTTGGCAGCCTCTTGGGTTGCGGTTGATCCGATCCGCTTAATTCCGGCCACTGATCGGTCAATGGTCGAGAGTAGGTTGAGATCTTTCGCAGAAAGCTGAACCTCTATTTTGCTTTTACTTGCGGCCATAAATCTCGCTCATGTTCCTGATCGACTCGAAAAATAAACTGCATCCATATTGCCAAGCTCCGTGGTGCCCTAGCGATATCAACAGGCAGACTTGCTTCCTGATGGTGGTCCGAGGGTCTCTTGGTTTTGTCATCCGCCCCCTGACAGGCTTTTTATCCCGGCTAAAAAATCGGGGTGAACTTCCTTGACCGCGTCGACAAGCGGTCGCAGATCAGAGCCAGTGCTCGACCTCAACTCCTCGATGGACAGCCCCGAGCAAAGCTCAAGCATTTGCTCGGTAACCAGGTCAGGATTGAAAGTTCTATCAATAGTGGTCATGTTTCCCGCCCTGGAAAGCACGACGTCGAGCTGTTGCATCGTTAACTCTTTGATTTCTACATCTTCGCCTTTCAGCTTAACGGTGACGATGTTCATATGCCTGATCCTCGAGTATGTTTTAAACCCAGGTGAAGGACGGGCACGGAGACCGTGCCCGATTGGTTATAAAATTGGTTGAATTGACAGGCCAAAGCCCGTTACATCGGCACGCCGTCAACCCGACCTGGGCTGGATGCGCCGCTCAGGGTTTCAAGCGTCAGCTCAAACTGGATCTGTTCACCCTCGCTGCCTTCCTCGGAGACGAAGTTAATCTCCTGGCTGGCGCTCATCACCACGCTGTCCAACTCCATGGTGTAATGCTCGCCGCGGTACTCATCGTAGAGGTGGGCCAGGAGGGCGCAGCGGATCTGCACCTGGTCGCCGATGGTGACCCGGTAATCGGTCTGGGCTGCCTTGGTGTAGTCGACCAGCGTGGCCACGGTCCCTGCGGCCAACGCACCACCGGCCACCGAGGTGATCAGGCCGGTGACCGCATCGACCACATAGTCGGTGCCGGCGACATAGGTGGTGCCAGAGGGGGAACTGGTGACCATCACTGCGCTGACATTTCTCGCCGGAGTCGAGCCGCCCAACTGCTTATACTCACCGGGGACGGGCATGGTGATCGCCTCATCGCTGACCGTCGCCTGGGCTGCGGTCAGGGCTGTGGCCGTGCCCGAGAGCGCCCAGGCCAGATTGGCGGCGTTCCACTCGCGCAAGGTGAGCGACCCCTTGATGGTGTCGATCTCGATCTTAGAGGCGATAATCTGCCCGGCCCGCTCGACCATCCGAGATTTCACCTCGGTCTTTTTGGTGCTGACCTGGACAGAAAGCGGGTAAGCGTCGCCCACCTGTCGGAAGTTTCCGGTTTTGACGCCGGACGAATTGACCGGGGCCAGATAGAGCGTCCCGGTACCGCTGTATGCTTTGTAGCTCATGAGCTTACTCCTTAAGTGGTTGTGAAACTGCTCGGGTTGACGCGAACGCCTACCTTGAGCACATAGACCATGGCGCCGTTGTCCGGCAGCCGCATGGCCTCAAAATCCGGCACGGATACCTGCTGCGCCCCGTGGCCAGGCAATCGGGCCCGGTTGATCGCCTTCTTGGCCGTGGCCAGCAGGTCGACCAGGTCAAGGTAGGATTGCTCCTTGTCGTCATCCGGATAGGATTGGACCTGGACCAGTATCTGCTCGTCTTCGAGGGTGTCGTTCTTGCCGCCAACCTCCGTGCCCTTCTGCAGCCAGAGATTGGCGGCAGGATACCCGCCATCAGGAGCGCCAACCCCGCAGACCACCGACTTAAACGCGCTGGTATCGAGCAGCAGTTGTTTGATCGCCGACAAAAGATCCGCGTACATCAGCATTCCTCCAGGCTAAGCGCCACCATGCCCATTCCGTCGGGATCAATGGCCAACACGGTGTACTCGATCCCGCGCAGGGTTAAGGTATCGCCGTCATTGCCGGCGGCGATACCCAAGGCAGCGACAGCGGCCGCCGAGGCCAAAGCATAGGGTCCGGTCCGAACAACCTCGTCGCCGTCCAGCCGGGACACTCCGTCAGGATTGAAATCCACCGGCAAGGTCTCGGTACCGAACAAAGCAACTTCACCATCCCCGATAGCCTCGATCATGTGGCCGATATCTTCGTCGTCAAGCAGCATCAGCCGAGCAGCAGCGCCATATGGTTGGGTTTTGCCGCCTTGACGCCCCAGGCCACAGCCACCTCGATCAGCACCGCGCGGTAGGCCTTGTACATGGCCACCTGGAAAAAGATTCCACTGACAGGATCCTGGACGATCATGATATCATCGGCCTGGTCTCCGCCTTCGGGCATGAGCGGCAGGCGGGTCAAGAGGTGGATGGCGTCGCGACTGAAGGCCATATTGGCGGCGTAGCTGTCGCCGACGGTCAGCTCATTGGCATCAGCTCCAGCCACCAGCAAACCTGGCTGCGCGATAACGATATCACCACTGGTGGCGGTCAAGCCGGTGGTGACGATGTATTTGTTGACTGTGTCGCCTGCATGGGTGATGACATCACCGGCTTTGATACCGGTAGTGTTGACCGTTCCACCCTCGACCGAGAGGGTCGTTTGACCGACAGCCTCGCCGGCGGCGATAAAATCATAGCCCGTTCCTGCACCCTTGGTGTGCTGCTTGATTGCCGCACTCTCGCGGATTTTGAATCCGGCGATATCGAGGAGGATCCCCTGGCGGAGCGGATCTCCGGACCCGACCATATGCACCTGGCTCTGCTTGCCGATCAGGTTGACCCCGGCGGCGGTGTTGATGACCAGGTTAAGGTCGGAGAGCGGCGCACCATTATCCTTGAGGATCTTGAGCACAGCAGCCGCGTCGGTGAAATCACCGGCCGTCCCAAACGGGGCCGTGCCCGCTGTGCCATAGGCGCGGGATGCTCTCGCGTAGAGCGCGGCCAGGTCGGCCTCCATTTCCCCGGTCAGGGTGCGGAAAGCCTGGGCAAACTTGTTATTCTGGATGCCGTCCTTGGCGGCCCTGCCAATGGCCACTTCATCCTCGCCGGTCCAGTGAAACTTGGTGCCGCGCACTTTGCTGATACTCATGGTGCCGGTCCCAACGGTCGAGGAGTCCAGCTCCGGAATAGCATTTGACGGGGCAATATCATACCCGGAGGCGACCGGCACCACGTCGTAGGTGATTGACTGATCCTTGGCCACCATATCGGCCTTGGTGTTTTTATAGACGGCCGGGATCAGCCCGACCTGCTCACGGCTGACCACGTCAACCGAATCGTAAACATACTGAATGAGGCCTGTAAGCGTATTTGACATGATAGAAGCTCCTGTGTGCTGCGCTGGTTAAAAGTGATTAGTCGACAACCCGACCGCCGGCCGCCATGTGCGCCCGCCGTTGATCGCTACTCATGGCGTCGAACTCAGACCGCTTGACCGAGGCGACCTGGTCGCCGACAACCGCCCCGGGGACCAGGGAGTTAGCCTCCTGGTCGATGGCGGCACCGGCCTGGTCTCGTAACTGGCGCTCGGCGGCGATAATCGCTTTGGCAGCATCGTCTCCGGTGGACGTCCCGTCAAAGGCCAGTTGCTCGATCAAAGTTTCGTGGCCAGGAAGGGCCTGGGCACGGACAGAGGCGATACGCTCGCGTTCCGCCTGCGAACCAGCGATCAGACCGGCATCGCGCGCTTCGGCAATTTTAATATCCATCCCGGCTGTTGCCTCGGTGATGATGGCCGCCACCAGGTCCGGGTGCTGCTCTTTCAATGTTTTCAGGTCCATACTGTCCTCTTGGTTTGCGCGGGCAACACCGGCCCATTGTTTACTGGTGGGGCGACGGGCCATTTCCCGCGCCTGCTCAATTGTTTCAGCCAAGGTGGCAACACCGTCCACCAGCCCGGCATCAACGGCCTGCGAGCCGTTGAAGGTCCGGCCGTCGGCCATACGGGTTAAAACATCATCGACGGAGGCCCCGCGATTACGAGCCACGTCATCGACAAAAACGGAATAGGCGTGATCGACGCTCGCCTGGAGATACGCTCTTCCCTCTTCGGTCAGCGGTCCGTATTGCGAGGCGATCCGCTTATACTTGCCGGCAAAGATCTCGGTGGTTTTGCGACCCGTCTTTTCCTCGGCAACGCTGACATCGACATGCTGGCCAACAATGCCGATTGATCCGGTGGTCGCCACCTCGCTGGAAATATTGATCAGGTCGGCAGCCGATCCAATCCAATAAGCGGCGGAGCACATCATGCCATCGGTGCAGGCCAGTACCGGCTTGCGACCGCGCGCCCTATAGATGATATCAGCCAACTCCGGGGTGCCATCCACCGTGCCCCCGGGGCTGTCGACAGCCAGGACAATCGCCGAGACATCAGGGCTGTTAAGAGCAGCAGTGAAATCTCGGCCAATCAGTTCACTGCTCATCCCGCCACTGATCTTGGAAAAAAGATTCATTCGCTTGGCGAGCACCCCGTCGACGGGCAGGACAGCCACGCCTTTTTCAATGCTATAGCTCTTGGCCTTGTTGTCGAAACTTATGCCGGTTGTGGCGCTCAGCTCGGCGAGGTCGATCTTGTCGCCGCGCAGATGGCGGCCATAGATAGCCTGGATCTCGGAGAGCATCTCGGGGGTGATAGCCCAGGGGGCGTTGATGATATCAAGCAGCCGCATTGTCTTTATCCTTTTGGTCGGGATCGTCATTTTCCTGGTCAATAACTGGCACTGGTTGGCCCGACTCGACCGTGACCAGTAGCCCTTTTTCCTTGAGCAAATTGTCTTCCCGCTCCATCTGCGGCACGGCGCGCTCCCAATCACCACCGATCAGGCGGGACCGTTCCTCGGTGCGGGTCGAGATCCGCAGCTCGATCCTGCGTTTTGCTGCCTCTATTTCCTTGACCGGATCGAGCGAACTCGGAGCGTCTCCCTGCCAAATGGTACCGAGCCAGGCCTTACGGATGCCATGATCGGCAAAAAAACCGGGAGTCGGCAAACGGCCAGCAAGTATGGCCTCGGTGATGACCGCCTCATAGATCGGCTGACAGAGAGTGGTGGCAAGCCAATGGCGGCGGCGGAGGAAATAATCCCAGGCCTCTTCGAGCGCCCCGCGCGCGGCCGAATACGATGAGGTGAAATGTTTGACCAGGACCTCGAAGGGCAACTCCAAGGCCATGCCGATCTGGCGCAGAATGGCGACAACAAACGGATCAAAGGCGACGTTGGGACGATTAGAGGCCACGGTCTCGATCCGCTTGCCGTCGGGTAGGCCGATCACCGAGCCATAACCCAACTCCAGGCCGGTGGGATCGTCCTGCTTGGTGGGATCGCCATCGGGATTGTCGGCGGTGGGCGCCGGTCCAAAATCAGGAGTTCCCGACTCGCTGTAGACCACCGCGGTCAGCATACCCGTGACCACTGCGGCCATGACCTCGGCATCGGTGTAGCGGCCCAGCTGCTTGATCAACTCGACCACCGGGGTCAGATAAGGGACCCCTCGAGGCTGGCCGGGACGTTTCTTGTCGAACAGGTGGAGAGCCAGAGGGTGGCCAGCTGTGTCAAAGGCTTTTAGCGGCGACCAGTCCAGGCCTTGACCTTGCATGGTTCTCCGGTTTCCGGGGTGACGATTGAGGACATGGTAGGTCTCCGGCGCGCCATAGCCGTCGAACGCCACCCCGCCACAGAGCTTGTCGGTGTCGGCAGAAAACTGAGGGTTGCAAAGGCGAGCTGCCTCTATCAATTGCAACTTGAGCTTGTAGGGCGAGCCAGGGCGGGGGAAACGCGGCAGATTGACCAAGACGTCGCCATCCTCCAAAACCTTGAGGAAAGCCATGGCCTGCAGCAGCGAGAAGGTCAGGGCTCGCTCGGCATCAATCTCTCTGGTCTCGGTTGCCAGGGCGAACTCTCGTTCAGCGGCCCGTTCCCAGGCGTCGGCTCCGAGATCATCGAGCTTGAGCACTTCCCGGTCGACTTGGGATTTGACCGTTAACCCCCGCCCGACCACCTTGGTGATATTGAGGTTGATCGCACCGCCGGCAATCGGGTTGTTGCGGTACATCTCCTGCGACTCTTCCCGAAGGCTGATCAGGTCAGGGAGGATGGCGGTGGCGGCGTCCATCTCGCGGCGGTGACCTTTCTGGTTGGCCCGCCGGGTCCGGTCGGCGGCGGTGTAGCCACCGGAGATGGCCATACGAACTCGAGCCCGGTAGCGTTCGGCCCCGAGGATCGGATTCCGCCAATTGACGAACCGGTCCATCAGGGTGATAGGGATATCAATAACGCGGTCGCCGACGGTGATGGTCTTGGCAAGGCTCATCGCGGGATCACCTCGCGAACCTGGATGCGATTGTTACCGGCCAGGTTATGGGCCCGGCTGTTCCAGAGGGCAATGCCTTGCTGCACCGCCGCCAAGTCGGCGCGGGTGAGGCTTTTGCCGTCCATGTCCACCCGTTGACCTTTGAGGATCTTGGCCTCGGCGTCGAGGTAGAGGGCTAGACGCGCTTCCGCCATTTCCAGCGTAATTCCTGCCATTATTGTGAGACTCCCTTGGAGTAGACCTTGACGCCGGCGGCGCGCGCTTGCCGTCGCCGATTAGGCAGCATTTCAATGGTGATGGCTGCCCGCAGATAGACACCAATATCCCAATGATGGTTGGCCTTGCCCCGGGGACAATGCCAGTTACCGCGCTCGTCCGCGTATTCCGCACACATCTGGGCGGCGTAGTCGTTACCCACGCCCGCATGCAGAGTGATGCCACCAGGAGCGCCGGGCTCGATCAGCAGCTTGTCGGCCAACTCATCCTTGAAATGATTGACCTTGAGGTTGTAGCGGATCGGGCCGTTGACCATTGGAATCTTTTTGCCGGTTCGGGTTGGGTAGAAATCGATCTTCTTGGGCACATACAGTTCTTCCTGGCGACCGTTGCCTTTGATCGGCCGGAACAGGCGGTTGCGGCGGCAGAACTCGTAGACCGCCGAGGTGCGGCTGTGCTTGCGGTTATGGGGATCGGTGCCACCACCAGAATCAATGTACCCCCGGAGGACTCGGTGCTGCTTGCCATCGGCGGAGCTCCATTCCCGCTGACCGAGGTCGATTAGGTGTTGCCAGCGCTCGACATAGCCGTGGTCGATCATGACTGTCTTGACATCGGGACCCCAGCCGCAGGCCCAAGCCTCATAAAAAAAACCGCGTTGCTGGGTGTCAACAACGAGCAGGATCCATGGCATATCCTGAGGAACCACACCCCGGGGCTGATCTGGATCGACTAGGCGGAGGATATAGTCCTCGTTTCGGTCCTGCTGTTCGTGGATGTAATCGATGGCTTCATGGCCATTGGCCCAGGCGGTTTTTTCGTTCAAGCCGCCGGATTTTGCCTTGAGCCAGGCGGATGCGATCTCCCGCAGCGACACATCCAGGCATTCCCAGGAGCGATGGTGGAACCCGACCTTTTCCGGCCGGGAAAGATCGGCGCCCTTGACCGTGATCCAGCAGCCGGCGCGGATGGCCTGGCGGCGCTTGTTTTCATCCCATACCGCCGCGCAGGCATTGCAGATGTAGTCGCAGCCGGTCAGCTCCGCGCTCTCCTGGGTGGCGCCATCAGCCAGGGCCAGGTGATCGGCGTCCATGCGGATCAGCTCGCCGCATTCGGGACAGCGCACCCGGTACTCATGGATTTGGTGGCACTTGAGCAGCCCCTCGGTGTAGATGAACTTACCCGCCGGGGTGGAGGAGAAAAACCGTTTGTAGCGGCCGCGATAGGTCCGATTCCGCTTGCTGATCAGGGTGATAGGGTCCGCCTCTTTGCCCGACATGGGTGGATACTTATCGACCTCGTCGCCAAAACAGTACTTGGCGGCCCAGGTGGCCATGGATGAGGGGCTATTGGCATGCGCCGGCAGGATGATCACGCCGTTGCGCAGTTTGATGCGGGCCAGGCTGGATTCGTCTTGGCGACGAGAGAGCAGGATGGCAACCTTTTTTGACCGGGCCAACATAGGTTTGATCTTTTCGCCGACCACCTTGTCGCTGTCTTTCTCCGTGGGCATCAGATAAAAGATGTTGCCCGGGGAACAGTCGATGGCCCAATGCATACAATTGAGCATGGTGTTGGTCTTACCCGACTGCTCAACCCCGCAGAACCAGACCTCGCGGACCCAGGACTCGCCAAAGGTATCCATGATCTTGACTGTGTGCGGGGCATACTCGTGCCGCCACGGTCCCTCATGGGCGCCGTCGGTGACAATGCGGTACTTGCGGGCGTGATCGGCTACTTTGATTTTTTCGGGCTGGCGGAGGACGCGCTTGACTGATTCGGGCAGAATGAGAACGGGCATGCGCTCTGACCCAACCGAACGACCGGAGAGCATGCTGCGGACGCGGTCAGGCAGGATGGACAGCAAGGGGATGGTGCGGGGCACCAGGCGGGTTTGCTGAGGAGTGGAAACGGCTGCCGGCATCATGACCCAAGATCAGGTGAGGTTGATGATGGCCGTCGTGCCCTCGCAGGAAAAGGCCCTGGAGGGTGGGAGGGGGTGCGAGGGCATGACGGCGACCTTGCGCTATCATACCCCCTGTTTTTGGCCGGGATGAAATCCGCCGTTATCGAAGGGAATCGGATATGAATTATCCGTTATTATCCGTTATTGAAGGTTGACAGGGTTTTTTTAACAGCGCCTTGGAGCCTCAACGTCTTGATTCGCTCGCGTTGCCACTCGGACAAGTCGCGGGCGTTGGCGAGCAGTTGCCCATCTTTGACGATAGGGAGCTCTGGGCACTCCACCATCCACCTGCGAACGACCTTCTCCGACACCTTCAAGAAGCCGGCGATGGCCTTCATCCCCACCAGGATATCCTCGTTACTCATCCAGGTCTTCCCCTTGCGTTTCCACGCTCTCGCTGAACAACCCTTCGATTCTTGACGCCGCCAGTTCGTTAAAGGCCTTGCCGACCAGGTCCACCATGGCCTCGTACACCTCGGGCTCACGGTCCGGCTTGCCGCCGGCCAGATGCACCACCAGACCTTGGCCCTCGTGGAGGTGATGGCGGAGGCTATCCTGCAGGCCAGAGAGCAGCGCCGCCACCGAGGACCAGGCGTCTTCCTTCAGCATCCAGCGGGTATCCTCTTTCCTGGCCTTGGATTCAGCCGCCAGGACATCGGCCTCGAGCTTGCGGATCTCCAAATCCTCGCGTCGGGCCGACTGGTCGAACTGTGGAATCGACCGGCTGGATATGTCCAGCTGCTGGCCGTATTGCATCACCTGGTAGCGGCTGACGGTGCCGTCGCGATGCACAACGGGGAACCCGTCCTTGCAGTCCTGGTAGAACTTGCCCTGGCTGACCTTGTAGCCCTGGGCGTTGAGCCAGTTGAGCGCCTGCTTGCGGCTCGGGAAGCGTTCGCCGCCAGGATCCTGCTGCTCGCTGGGGCAGTATTTGGCCTCCAGTCGGGCGAGGGTGGCTTCGTAGTCCTCCCGGGCTGCGTTTTTGTTGGCCACACTGGCGGTCGATGGTGCCGCGCCATGGGCAGCCAGCGTCGAGACCATGGCGCCGTGGGCCATGGTGAGCTCGTCCTGGTCCTGGGGATCAGCCAGGGCCAGCAGCTTTTGCAGGCGGTCGGCGCTCATTTTTTCCCATCAGGGGACAGGGCACCCTGGCGTGGATCCGCGCCAGGGTGGTTGGCACCATCGTGGCGCTCGAACCGGCAGGCCTTGGCCAGCATCCTGGCCCGGGCCCGGACACCGGCCATGTACTCTGGCCCCACCGGCAGCGAGCCGACCAGGCCCCGGCGGATCCCGGGGACGGGAAGGGCGAGTTTAATCATTGCAGGTCTCCAAGGTCACGATGGCGGCGTTGCTGGCCGCGATTGGTTTCCAGGCCATGTCCGCCTGCTGAATTTTTTCTTCGCACTCGGCGCAGAGGGGGGTAGTGTCGCTATTTTTCAAAACAACCTCAACTGTATTGGTTTTCTCTCTTTTTCGAGGCGAACCCTCTTTCTCTCGTCTATCCTGGCCTTGAGCAATGGCTCCTCTATTACAATCAGGTGGCGCAACGCCTGTCGAATTGGGTGCCCGGGGGTAAACCCTGCACGGCGGCACTTGAGGAGGTCCCTGAGCAGGTCGATGATGGCAGGGATTCTCATCCCATTCCGGCCGACCATGCCGACGATTGCGTCCATCACGCCACCTCCCCACAAGCACCGACCATGGTACCGTGGATGTCCCAGAGCATCGGCGCCGTGCAGTCCGGGGTATCGTGGATCCGCTCGTCAATCTCCCCGTCGAGGAAGATGCAGGTCTCCTCCTCCGGGGTGATCAGCTGCCACCCGGTTCGGGCCTCGACCTTCTTGAGATCGGCATAGAGCGATTTGCGGATCTCGACCAGGAACGGACCGGCCCCTGCCGATCCGTTGCGGCGGATCCGGGACCGATACGCTTTTTTGTTGGCCATCCCGGTCACCACCTCCTTGTACCATTTCAGCTCCCGATACCTATCATCGCCGGTGTGCATACCGATCATGTCCAACTGGGTCGATTTCTGCAGCGGGCAGGCCCAGCAGCCATAGCGGGCATTGCCGACACATACCCCTTGAGCTTCGCCATAGACGCACTCGTCGGAGCTGTACCGGTAGACCTGCACCAGCTCGGTATGATCGCCCCATGGGCATGGTTCGGTGAGCAGGTATTCCCAGACGTCGCCGGCTGACCAGTCAAGGATCGGTGCAAAATGGTGGGGCTTGTAATCCTTCTGGATATAGATCCTCGCCCGCAGCGCACTCTCAGCGCTCCGAACCCCGACAAAGACCGTGTACTCCCGGCCAGCGGTCACCGTTTTTGTAAAGGTAGTGATCGGGTCGATTTTGAGCTTGCCGGTGCACCAGCGGAACCCCATGTGTGCGCTCGGGTACCCTTTGCCCAGGACAGCCGCCCAGAAAGAGTCCTTGGCCGGCGGCATGACCGTCACCACCTCGGCATTGATCCGTTCGCGGTCGATATAGGCCCGCAACCTACCCTTGACTCGCTCGACATAGTCCTGGAAATATGGAATCTCCATACGGGTGTCGGCGGTGACGATGTACAGCCGCTTGTCGGTCCCGGCCAAGGCGGCCAGCACCAGCTGGAGGACGGTGGTGGAATCCTTGCCGCCGCTGAACGATACCAGGTTGACATCGCGCAAGCGGGCCCGCACCTCGTTAACGAGCAACCCGTGGTTAACCATCATATCACCCTCCGGAACTCGATCACCCAGACCCAAGGATTGGCGTCCCATGATCCGGAGCCGTTGATTTTGCACCAAAGCCCCTCGAACGCCTGACGATATGTTGTCCAGCAGTCCTCGTACTCAACCCCTTCAGCCCGTGCATCGTCTTCGCTGATATCCTGCAGCCGCTCTACCCGGACCTCGGTGATCTCCAGCGTGATCCGGCTGGCCCATCTGGGCATGTGGATTGAGGGGCGCAACCTGCATGGAGATTCACCTGGACTCCAGGTGAATTGGCCATGACCACCTCGTGATAGACCGGAGGTGCTTGCATCCTCTTCGCTTTGTTCGACTATGCGGAAAAAAACGTCATCGTTTTCGACCTCAAGCCACTCTTTTCTTGGGTAGTTGTCGGCCATATAGTCGATGGCTATCGCGTTACAGTCTGCTCGTGCCAACGGGTCACAGTGCTCCCATGCGCCGACACGCCACGTCTCCCGCACCCAAAGCCGGTCTCCGGGCTGACCGAATGGGCAAGCGAGGATCGCGTTTGGATCATAAAGGTGCCAATTCTTTCCACCAAGCTGAACCCGTCCGGACTCGTTGCGTTTCACCACCCGCCGAGACTGCGTCTTCCGGCCGGACAGGATTGCCCGCACCATATCGCCGTTGAAAAGTATCGGTCGCTCTTTCACGTCAGCCATCAAACCGCCTCCCGCATCGCGCCGATGAAATTCGGATCCAGGCCGGTAACCTCGCCGCGCAGGGCCATGAGGGCGAGATCGAGGATATAGGACTCTGCCGGCCGGCCAGAGGTGCGCAGCAGCGGCAGGTCCACGGGCTGGGCGTAAAAAGCGAGGCCCCGGCAATACTCGATGAGGTCCTCGCCGCGCAGGTATGGCTTGCCGATGACGGCCCGGACCTGGTCAATGGTGGTCTCCAACTCTTGCACCCGGTCATTGGCCATCACCAGGTCCAAGTCCACGTCGCTGCCGGCGTCGAGGGCCGTGAGGATATGCTCAACCTGGTCGACCACTTGTCTGATGGGCGAACCCGGCAACTGCACCAGCCGACGGAGACGGAGCAGCTCGTACTGGTTTTCCGCGTACTCGCCCTCGGCCTCTTCCAACAGCGCCGCCGTCTGCTGCACCCCTAGGATGACATCATTTATGGCTTCGGCTGTCGGTTTGCCCGCACATTGCCAGTCAATCCCAACGGCACGGCCGCATTCGTAGGCCAACTTTGGGCCCCACTCCATAACGGCGCAACCAGTACAGTCCATTCCACCCACCGGCGGCTGTTGGGGATCGGCCTCCAACCGGGCCAAGTGGTCCTCCACCAAGTCCCGCACATCCTTGACCAGGTCGACAAAACCGGCCTCGGGATCGGCGGGGCCGCTGCCGACGATCTCGCTGATCTCTTCGAGCAGGTCCTCATCTCGGCGGTGGGCTGTGATGATGCTCAACCGGCTCTTTGCCATGGCCTCAACCGCCGCGATCAGCCCATCACCATCCTTGCCGTCGTAGCCCACCGCTGCCGCGATCCGCTCCATGATCTGGCTATCAACGGTGGCCGTCACCCCCTCTGCCACCAGCTTCCCAACGTACCAATCAACCATATCCAAACGCTGGATGGCCCCGGCGACACTCTCGGCCCGGTTTTTGACTTTGCTGTGGTCCGTTTTGCAGGTCGAGCACATGTTCACCCCGTAGTTCGGCGACACCATCAACCCCTTCTCTCCGCACGCTTCGCACAATCCTCGTTTTGTAGCCATGGTCAATTCCTCCATTTTTATGATTTCGAGCTCCGGCGGTCGCTTTTTCCCTTTGCAGACAGCGCAGACATTCATTTTTTTGCGGGCCGCAGCGGCCACCGCGTTGCACGACTTGGTCTCGCCATCGTCACCCCTGGCCGCTGTGCGCTTGGCCTGGCAGAGCTTGGCAAAACCGGCGGAGGTCATTCTGGTCGGGACCCCGCCGGTCACCGGACATCTGCCGCAACCCGTGCTCTTCTCCCAGGTGGCCACTACGCCCCCAGCAGCAGCCGCTGGGGATATCCCGCCAGGGCATCCATCCGGGCCAATAATGCCATGTTCTGCTGGTAGGCCCGCTGGCGGTCAGCGGCCAGCCGGTTGTTTCGTCGCACCAGGTCAACGTACTCGCCAACCACCCGGGCCTCGCTCGCTTCGGCGCTGGCCAGTTTGCGCTCCAGCACCTTGATCCGGATCTCCGGAGCCACTTCGATCATTCTGCTCATTTTCACGCCCCCTTGAAAAACTTCATCAACCCGCCGTGGCTATGAGTCCCTGCGGGTAAAAGCTCCAACAGGCTGGCGACTTCGCCGGCACCGTAAAGAGCGCCTCTCACCTTTTCACGGCGGCCCATTGATTCCGCCGTGGTCACTTGCGGCCGCTGGTATCGGACGACAACCTCACTCGCGTTCCGCCAAATCCATCCGTTTTCCAGGCGCAGCCACTCAATAAATTCAGCCATCGGTGTTGCCGCGCCCCCGTCACCCGCTCCATCCTTACAATTCAAAAGTTCTTTCCCCCCTTCCCCCCGTTGACCAGCGTCCAGGGGTAAAGGCTGGGCATGGGGCAAGGATGAGGCAGTTGACAAGGATTCCTTGACAGTTGCCTCCCTCGGCGGCAGGCCGGCATCGATCCAGGCGCGCAGATCGCCGCCATGGTCCTTGACGTAGTCGCCCGGATCCTTCCCCACCGGTACCGGCCAAAATCGAGCCTGGCGAAAGGTATTGGTCCACGAGGCGATGGCCTGGGGGCCGGCACCAACCTTGCCGTCGCGATCCTGATCGGCATCCAGCGCCACCAGGATCGCCGGCGCGGCGGCGCATTCGTCCCGCAGCCACCCGGGCAGGCCACCGGCAACCGTGCCCAGGGCGATCACCATCACGCCCGGGTGCGCGCTGGCCACGGCCATGGCGTCGAGTTCGGCCTCGACCACCACCACGCCCCGGGCCGGGCCGGTGCTGGGCCGGATCACCAGCGGATCCGTGCCGCTGCCCTCGACCCACATGTACTTGCGGTCCGACAGGAACCGCTCGCGGCTCTCCGGGGTGCGGCGGATCCGGAGGCGCAGCAGGCCGCCGGCATCGGCGAAGATCGGGATCAGCAGCCCGCCCGGTACCCAGAGCTTGTCCTTGCCCTCCTTGGGCGCCAGGCCGATGGATTGCCGCATCACCCGGCGATCGTGCCCGAGCCAGCCCAGGGCGAAGCGCTGGACCGCCGCGGCGACGATGCCGCGCCCGGCCAGCCAGGCCAAATGCTCCTGCTGCTCGCGCAGATCGATGATAGCCTGGGCCACCAGGCCCGAGGCCCAGGCTGTCCAAACCTCGGCCGGGGTGCGCGATACCGTGACCGCCACCTGGGCCACCTTACGGGCCGGAACCGGGGCCAGGCTGCGCGCCTTTTTGGCCACCTTGCCGCTGCCATCACCGAGGCGGCAGGTACCCCTGGCCGGGCAGGAAGCGGCCCGGCAATCGATGCCGGCGGCCTCGTGGGCCTCGGGACAGCTCTTGCCCTCGATCTCGCGCAGCCAGGTGATGGCATCGCCTTTGAAATCGCAGCTGTAGCACTTGAAGCCGCCGTCGAGCTTGAGGACGAACTTGTCCGAGCTGGCCCCGCCACCACACTTCGGGCAGGGACCAGCAAAGCCGCCGCCGCGCTTGCGGAGGTTGTATTTCGAGGCTATTTCGTTCAGGTCGATGTTCATTTAAATCCTCCCTTGCTCCCAATGCTCACCCATGTTTTCACCCATGGCTTTTATCTATTTAATTTTATTATATTTAT
>CAIMMA010000275.1 GCA_903842475.1 uncultured bacterium | reverse complement strand
TGGGGAACCGCGCGGGGGGTTGCCTCATTCACGGGCGTTGCTTTAGTGCCCATAAGCAAATCCTGCAACTGCTCTTCGCTCAGGGTGTCGGGCAGCGGCCATTTCAATCCTGCTGATTCCGCCCGCTTGAGATAATCCCCCTCATGTTCTTATGGACATGAGGGGGATTATGCGCAGATCAGGGTTATGCGCTGTCGTATCGAATTTTAGGCTTTTCTTTAAAAGCAGAAGGTGTAGAGGAAGAATGGCGAGGTCTTGGGAACCGTATGGTTCCAAGCCGCGCATGAAACGAGTCGATTTATTTGAATCACAGATTCGGCGGCGAATGGCCGCCAATCATCTAGGCATAATCCTGGACGAATTTTCCCGCGATCTGGAAAGCGCAGGGTATTTACGCTGCAACATCCAGAAGTATCTTCGAATCGCCGAACACTTTGGAAATTGGTTGAAGCGACGCCATCTTCCCCCTGAGAAGATCACATCAAAGGTAATCGATCAATTTGTGCACCGTCATTTGCCTCGGTGCCGTTGCCCAAAACCGGCACCCACCACAGCGCAGAGATGTCGCACTGCCTTGCATCGGCTCTTGGAACTTCTCCAGAAGCGTGGTCTCATTGTGCAGAGGCATGAGCCATTGACTCCGATCGACCGTCTGATCGGACGTTTTGATCATTACATGTTACAGGTTTGTGGGCTGTCAGATGCCTCCCGACGTGTCTTCCGGCGCAATAGTCGCCAGTTTTTGTTGTGGCGGTTTAGAAAGCGAGCCCTGCGTCTGGAGCAAATCCACCGTAGCGACCTGGTGCGCTTCGTTGGGTATCGAGCCAAGACTCTCCGGCCAAATTCGTTGAAACTGTTAACCACATCCCTGCGCTCTTTTCTGCGATTCCTCCAAACAGAAGGTCGTGTGAAGCCCACGTTGCTCGCTGCGGTGCCATCCCTGCCGGCGTGGGAGAAGTCCAAAGCACCGTTAACGTTGAGCCGAAAGCAATTAGCAAACTTACTACGCAGTTTTAACCGTTCAACGTCTCTCGGACGGAGGGATTACGCCATGACCTTATGCATGACCGATTTGGGACTGCGCCTCAGCGAGGTCGCCCATCTATCACTGGAGGATTTGGATTGGAGACAAGCAACCTTGCGGCTGGCCAAGACCAAGACTGGCCGGGAACGATTATTACCGCTGCCCTCCCGTTTAGGACGAGCCTTGGCCAGCTATTTTCGCCACGGACGACCATCCACAGCCCTGAAGTCGGTTTTCCTCTGCCATCACTTTCCTCGCGGAACTCCGATGAGGACGAGCCAAATTCGCTATGCCATCCAAAAAGCCTATATCCACGCTGGCATTCCTGCCACTCGTATCCATCTACTTCGGCATAGCTTCGCCACAAACCTGCATCAGCATGGCACCGGTGTTAAAGAGCTAGCCGACCTGCTCGGTCATCAGAGTCTGGAATCGACCACCATTTACACCCGAGTCAACTTGCCGCAACTGCGCATGGTAGCCATGCCCTGGCCCCGAACCACCACATGAAAGGCGGCATGAAAATGTTGAATTGGGTCCAACGATATTTAACTTATCGCCGTTCTCTCGGTTACGCCCTTCGCGCAGAAGGTCAACTGTTACTGGATTTTGGGGAGTATGCGGACAGCATCGGTCACAGAGGAGCGCTGACTCTGGAGTTGGCTTTGCGTTGGGCTCGCCTCCCAGCCCATGTCGATCCGGGCTATTGGGCTCGCCGACTCCAGGCTGTGCGGTGTCTGGCCAAATACGTCGCTTTATTCGAACCCCAAACAATGGTGCCGTCACCTCGTATTCTTGGACGAGCGTTCGTTCGTAAAGTGCCACATATTTATTCCGCCGATGAGCTGGCCCAATTGCTTTCTGGTGCTCGCAAGCTGGCCCCCAGTGGAAGCCTGCGACCCCACACCTATTTCACACTAATCGGTTTGCTGGCGTGCACGGGGATGCGGCTTGGCGAAGCTCTACGCTTGCGCGTGGATGACGTGGACTTGCAGACGGGAACAATTACGGTGCGCCATAGCAAGTTCCACGAGATGCGCCTTTTGCCCTTGCATTCCACAACTGTCGAGCAGTTGGCTCGATATCACCGGCAACAGCATGCTTGTTTCCCCGATGCCAAAACCTTTTTTGTTTCGCTACGCGGCACAGGTTTGACGACAGTTACCGTCGAAGAAACATTCCGCAGTCTAGCCGCAGGCATAAAATGTCGTGGCTCACGCCCGCGCCCGCGTCTCATCGATCTGCGTCATTCATTCAGTTGTCAGGTCCTGCTCAAGTGGAGCCATCGTCAGCAAGATATCGACCATCACATCCTCTTGCTGATGCATTATCTCGGGCATAAAAAGATCCGCCACACCTATTGGTATTTAACCGGCGTGCCAGAGCTCTTCAGCCAGGCGGCAGCGACTTTCGAATCTCGTTCTTCAATTCTCTCTTAATTATGAAAGCCAAATTAAAAACCGGAAGTCTGGCGCTGCCGCTACAGCGGTTTTTCAGCGAACACCTAATCAACCAAAGATCGGTGAGTTCCGCCACAGTGGCTTCGTATCGAGACACCTTCCGGCTTTTCTTGCGTTACATGGAGAAAATCCACCGCAAGTCGCCAGCCATCTTGGATTTGTCGGATTTTACCGCTCCGAACGTTTTGGCATTTCTGGATTATTTAGAGAAAGAGCGCCACAACAAAGCGCGTAGTCGCAACACTCGTCTGAGTGCCTTGCGCACCTTCGCTGGATATCTATTGGCATTTGATGCTGTTGTCCAAACACCCCAACTGCAACGTATCCTGGCCATTCCCAGAAAGCGGTGGGAGCGCCCGCTGGTTGGTTTCCTTTCGGAAGCAGAGATCCAAGCGGTCCTTCAAGCTCCCAGTCCCAACTGTTGGACTGGCCGCCGGGATCGCCTGCTTTTTCAACTGCTGTATAATACAGGAGCGCGGATTTCCGAGATCATCCATGTGTGTGTCGCTGACGTCATCCAGGACCAATGTCAAACCATTCGGTTCACAGGTAAAGGTCGTAAGCAGCGCGTGCTCCCACTGAGTAAGGGCACACGGCGACTCCTCCAATCGTGGATCAAGGAAAACGCCTCTCAACCCGATCAACCGTTGTTTCCCAATCGTTTCGGCCATCACATCTCGCGTTCCGGGGCTGCACATCGACTCCAGGTTGCCATAGCGGCGGCGGCACATGTTTGCTCCTCGCTTGGCAAACGCAACATATCACCTCACCAGCTAAGACACACCATGGCCGTCCACATGCTGAAGACCGGCGTGAGACTCGAAGTCATTGCCCTCTGGCTCGGTCATGAGAAACTCGACACAACGCACCACTACCTTGAGTTGGATCTTGCAATGAAGGAAAAGGCACTGAAATCCCTTGATGCATGCGGCACACAAAGCCGCCGCTTTCAACCGACCGATCAACTTCTAAACTTTCTCGACCGCCTCTGATTATGGAGAGTTATGATTGGTTTCTTGCGTGCATGGCTCTTGTTTAACGCGCTCGAAAATGAAAGAGTCCTTCTGACCAGCGCATAACCCTGATCTGAGCATAATCCCCCACCGTACTGGTGGGCAGCCCGCAACTCAATCCAATCTCTCGCACCGATAATTGGTGCTCTTCTTTGAGCCTTAATATTTCTCGAATTTGACGCATAGTTTTCCTTTTTCTTGCCATGAAGTTCTTTCCTCG
>CAIMMA010000274.1 GCA_903842475.1 uncultured bacterium | reverse complement strand
GATTGAGGATGCCCTCCATGAAGATATCCCGATCCTTGACAATCGTACCCCTCGGGCCTTTGTGATTCGGGACGGCCAACTGGTGGGGATGGAGTTTGAACGCGGGCGAGGCCTGGGCGAACCGCCCGAGTTCATCGCCTGCGACGAGGTCCTGCTGGCGGTCGGTCAGATGAACGCCTTTCCCTGGATCGAGCCGGATGCGGGCATTGCCTTTGATCACTGGGGGCTGCCGGTGCTCGCTCCCCTGACCCTGCAATCTTCGCACCCTCAGGTCTTTTTCGGCGGCGATGCCGCCTTTGGCCCGCGTAACATTATCACCGCCGTGGCCCAGGGCCATCAGGCCGCCATTTCCATGGACCTGTACTGCCAGGGCAAACCCGTGGCTCAGCGTCCGGCGCCTCAGGTCAACCTCGCCGGTCAGAAAATGGGGGTGCACGACTGGCTCTACCACAATCAGGTCGCCGAAACCGGGCGGCAGGCCGTGCCGATGCTGAGCACTGCCAAATCGCTCAAGGATCGGCTCCTGGAGGTTGAGCTCGGTTTTGATCGGAAAATCGGCCAGACCGAATCGCTGCGCTGCCTCAACTGCGATGTGCAGACCGTCTTCCTCGCCGCCGAGTGCATCGAGTGCGACGCCTGCGTCGACGCCTGCCCGGAGAGCTGCATCAATTTTGTCGACAACGGCAGCGAAGAAGCGCTGCGCACCCGGCTCCGCGCCCCGGCGCAGAACCTTGGCCAGAGCCTCTATGTTTCCGGGCCGCTGGCCACCGGGCGGGTGATGGTCAAGGACGAGAACGTCTGCCTGCACTGCGGCATTTGTGCGGAACGGTGCCCGACTTCGGCCTGGGAAATGCAGAAATTTATCTATCAATCCGCACAGGCAGGGCAACTATGAAGCCGTTGGAAAGCGTTAACGATTTTGTCATCCGGTTTGCCAATGTCAACGGCTCGGGCTCTGCCAGTGCCAACAACCTGTTCGCCAAGGCGGTGTTCCGGATGGGCGTGCCGGTGAGCCCGAAGAATATCTTCCCTTCCAATATCCAGGGGCTGCCGACCTGGTACGAGGTTCGGGTCAACGAGCATGGCTACCTGGGTCGGCGGGGCGATGTCGACATGGTGGTGGCGGTCAACGGCCAGACCCTGCGGCAGGATTACGACGGCCTGGCGTCCGGCGGGTACTTTCTCTATGATTCCTCCAAACCGCTGGACGAGACCTTCACGCGTGACGATGTGGTGGTGATCGGCATCCCCCTGACTCTGCTCTGCAACCAGCACTTCGACAATCCGCGGATGCGGCCCTTGCTGAAAAATGTCATTTATGTCGGGGCGCTGGCCGCGCTGCTCGACATGGAAAAGCAGGTGTTGATCGACAGCCTCAATAAGCAGTTCCGCAAAAATCCCAAGCTGGCCGAGCCCAATATTCAGGCTCTGGAATTGGGGTATGGGTATGCCATGGAGCAGTATGCCGGGATCTGCAAACTCTCGATGCGTCGCAGCGACCGGGTGGGCGAGGCCATCATCATCGACGGCAACGCCGCCGCCGCCCTGGGGGCCCTCTATGGCGGCGCCACCGTGGTCGGTTGGTACCCGATCACCCCGTCTACTTCGGTGATCGAGGCGTTCGGCCGCTATGCCGAACAATTCCGGATGGAAACCGATACCGGGAGGATCAAGGCGGCCATTGTCCAGGCCGAGGACGAACTGGCGGCGATCGGGATTGTCATCGGCGCCAGCTGGAACGGGGCGCGGGCCTTTACCGCCACCTCGGGGCCGGGCGTTTCGCTGATGGCCGAGTTCCTCGGGCTCGCCTATTTCGCCGAGATTCCGGTGGTGCTGATCAATGTCCAGCGCACCGGGCCCTCCACGGGCATGCCCACCCGCACCCAGCAGTCCGACCTGCTGGCCTGCGCCTACGCCTCCCATGGCGACACCAAACAGGTGTTGTTGTTTCCCTGCGACCCCAGGGAGTGTTTCGAGATGACCGCCGAGGCCTTTGACCTGGCGGAACGGCTGCAAACCCCAGTGATCGTGATGAGCGACCTCGATCTGGGGATGAACGACCACCAGAGCCCGCCGCTGCAGTGGGATGCGTCCCGGCGCTACGATCGGGGCAAGGTGCTGGATGCCGTCCAATTGGAGGCGCTGACCACCGAGTGGGGCCGCTACCTCGATGTCGACGGCGACGGCATCTGCTATCGGACCTATCCGGGCACCCACCCCACCAAGGGCGCCTATTTTACCCGGGGCACTTCGCGCAACGAATACTCCGGCTACACCGAAGACAGCGCCGCCTACGTGCACAACATGGAGCGGCTGCAGCGCAAATGGGAGACCGCCAAGGGGCTGGTGCCGCGGCCCACCGTCAAGATCCGCGACGCCGGCGCCAGGGTGGGGGCGATTTTCTTTGGTACCACCACCCATTCGGCCTACGAGGCCATCGGCCGCCTCCACCGCCGGGGGGTGGCGATCAACAGCCTGCGGATTCGCGCCTTTCCCTTCCAGCAGGAGGTCTTCGACTTTGTCGCCCGGCACGATCTGATTCTGGTGATCGAACAGAACCGCGACGGCCAGCTGCGCACCCTGCTGATCAACGAGGGGGATCTGCATCCTGAAAAACTGGTCGCCGTTACCAGCTACGATGGCCTGCCCGTGGCCAGCCGTTTTCTGGGCCGCGCCCTTGATGCGGTCCTGCTGCAACATGGCTTGTTAGAGCCAACAACCGCATCCGCTCAGGGAGGCGCCCAATGACCTTTACCCGACCGACCTTCCGCCATCCCGATCTGGCCCCCAATGCCGCCGGTTTCCAGCGCCGCGATTATGAAGGGCT
>CAIMMA010000273.1 GCA_903842475.1 uncultured bacterium | reverse complement strand
GGCGGTCGTGCCCAGGCCCAACCACGCGCCAGCGGAGGCGGAGGTGGAGGCAGGGTCGGCGGTGGCGGCGGCGGCAGAGGAGGCGGCAGAGGCAGATAAGTAATCGAAGGGTACAACGTTTCCAATGGACGAACTGCGCCGCTGCGGTTCGTCCATTATTTTTTGAGGAAATCCGGCGCTATCTCGCCATCACCCACTGCAAGGCAATGACATAAAGCGCCGATACCGCCAGCTGGCACACGGTGAGCGGGATGCCGTAGCGGGCAAAGGTACCGAAGGAGATGGGGCGACCTTGCGAGGCCGAGATGCCCGCCCCCACCACATTGGCCGAGGCGCCGATCAGAGTGGCGTTGCCGCCGAGCGTTCCGGCAAACATCATGGCCACGAACACCGGCAGGGTTTCGGCCGGCCACTCCATGAACGCAGGCCCCATCGCCATTTCAGGCACAAATTCGGCGGCAACCAGATACCCTTTGACCACCAGAATCATGGCCGCCACCACCGGGATATTGGCCAGCACGCTGGAGGCAACCGCTACCCCGACGAGCATCGCCATGGCCACCACCAGCAGATTCGTGCCGAACCAGATCGACATATTCCGGGACAGGCTGTAGAGAATGCCGGTTCGGGTGAAGGCCTCGACCATAAGGAACATGCAGGCAAGAAAGAGCAGGGTTTTCCAGTCGACATCCTTGAGCACCGCATCCACCGGTTCCACTTTGACGCAATAGATAATCAGCAGCGCCAGGGAAGCCCCGATGATGGAAACCGCCGGCGGGACCAGCTGAAACGGCATGGCCTCGCCAAAAAGGAAGAGCAGCACCATCATCACCAGTACGAGCAAAGCCAGCAGACAGAATCCGGGACGCTCCAGTTTTTTCGTCTCCATCACGGCGGGCAGGGTGCGTTGGATGCTCCAGATATCCTTCATGACCCAAGGAAGAAGTGGGATCAGCACCAGCACGGATATCAAGCCGCCGAGGCTTACCCGCAGAAGATACTCACTAAAGGAAATACCGATGGAACTGCCCACCAGAAAGGTCGCCGGATCACCCACCAAAGTTAGCAGCCCGGAAGAATTGCTGATGATAGCGGTCAGAATAATAGGGCCAACAAAATCCACCTCTAGCGCCTTGGCAACCCGGATGATAATCGGGGCGATCAGAATCACGGCGGTGGCATTGGGCAGGAAGGCGCAAATCGGGGCCACCAGGACGATAATGCCCAGCAAAAAACGTTTGCCACTGCCGCCGGTCGCCCGCAGGAACCGAACCCCCACCTGCTCGAAGATGCCGGTGGGCACCAGGGTGCGAGCCACCACCATCCCCCCGAGCAGCAGCGAAAGGGACCCGCCGGCGGTCTGGGCCGCATTCATGAATTCCTGGTGGGTGAACACTCCGAAAAGGAGCATGATACTCACGCCCAGCAGGGCAGCCAGGGCCATATCGAGCCAGTTGAACGCGATCACCAGAATCACTCCGGCAAAAACCAACAGGGTCACCAGTATCTGCAGTTCACTCATAGCCAACCTCACTAAGCAATAAAAACGCCATCGCCGCCACCTCCTTTAACGAAACGGCGGGGCATACATCAACCCGCCCTGATCATACAGGCGATTGAGCCCCCGCTCAATTTTAAGCGGGCTCTGGCTGCCCAGATTGCGCTCAAACAATTCACCGTAATTGCCGCCGGCTTCCAGGGCGCGCACAGCCCAACCGGGTTGAATCTGCAGGGACCGGGAGATGATACCGTCGGTGGCCGCCCATCGCTGCATTTTCGAATCGGTGCTGTTATTGAACCGAGAGTGGAGGCTGACCCGGGTGATGCCCAGTTCCTCGGCCCTGACCAGGGTAAAAAGAACCCAACGGACGATGGTGAACCACTCGTCGTCGCCGCGCCGGACCACCGGACCAAGAGGCTCTTTGGAGAATTGTTCCGGAATTTGTACGAATGTATCCGACCCACCGACGGTGTTCATCCGGACGCCAGCCAACTGGGAACGCTCGGAAGTCAAGGACGCGCAGCGGCCCGCAGCCAGGGCCTCCGCACCTTTGGCCACCGACTCGACCACCAGGGGCTGGTAGCTCAGATTGCGATCGCGGAAGATATACTCCAGATTCATCTCCTGGGTTGTGCCTTTGACCACACAGATGCTCTTGCCATCCAAAGGGGAGAGATCATTGGCTCTGCTGGCGGCCGGAACCAGGAAAACCTGCGAATCGTAATAGAGCACTCCGGCAAACAGGACCTCCAGGGTGGCCTCCCGCTCCAGCGTCCAGGTAGTGTTGCGGGCCAGGACGTCTATTTCTCCGGCCTTGAGGGAGGCGAACCGCTGCGAGGCAAGCAAGGGGAAGAAGGAGACCTTTTGGGGGTTGCCGAGCACCGCTGCGGCCAGGGCTCGACAAAAATCGACATCCAAACCCTGCCAGCGCCCGTCGGCATCTTTGCTGGAAAACCCGGGAATCCCTTCACTGACCCCGCAGCGAAGATCCCCGCGGGTCTTAATCCGATCAAAGGTAACCCCGGCGCAGCCAGCGTTCTGGATGAAAAAAACGGCCAAAACAATGACAGTCAACGCCATTGGCCACGGATTTAACTTCAGTAATAAGCGCATCTCTCCACCTCCAATTGTCCCTGTCCCTACCAGCGATGCCAGATGAGCGCGGCAATTTCGCGCCTTGCGAAGACCGCGACGAGCCGGAAGGACGACGCCGCAGTTGATTCAAAGACTATAGTAACGTCGGAAAAATTAAAAGGTTTTCTGCAAAAAGGACCGGATTTTTCAGGGGGATTTCAGGGCGGGGGGCCAGTGATATCGACACATGTTCAACAGGCTAAGAGGAAGGGGGGGGGGAGCCGGAAGCTGGGACTACCATTGAAGTGGGCTAGAATCAGACCATCGAAACAAGTCTGGGGGTTGAGCCATACAATTGACCAAGCAGAGCCATTACGATAGCACTCAGTGCAAGTCCGGCCCGGCCAGATCGGCAAAACCGCACAATATAATCCCCCGGGCAACGAGCGCATCCCGAATGACCGGACTGGTGAGGGTATGCAATTCCAGTTCGTGGCCATACCCCCAGCACTGCAGATCCTGCTCGTCCGGGCGGAGTCCGGGATGACACATCAGCTCATAGGCCCGGCCGGGTCGGAGGGAG
>CAIMMA010000272.1 GCA_903842475.1 uncultured bacterium | reverse complement strand
CTCCACCGCGGCTTTGCCAGCCTCAATATCGGCTTCAGCCTGCTTAAGTCCAGCAGTGGCATCGTCGTACTCCTGTCGGCTAACGGCTGATATGGCCACTAACTGCTTGTACCGTTCGGTTTTCTGCCGGAGGGTGAACCCATTGGCCTCGGCCTTGGCCAAGGTAGCCTTGGCACTGGCCAGGGCCGCCTGATAGGTCGCCGGATCAATCTGGTACAGGGCCTCGCCGGCCTTGACTTCACTGCCCTCGGTGAACAGCCGTTTCTGAATAATGCCGCCAACCTGGGGACGAACTTCAGCCACCATCTGCGGCGAGATTCGGCCTGACAGTTCCATGGTCAAGATCACCTGTTCAGTGGCCATGACCACCACCCCCACCTCAGGGTTGGGTTTGGATGTGCCCGGACCATCAGGTGCGGCCTGTTGCTTGCAACCATTCATCACGACCATCCCGGCCAGCACTCCGGCCATGATGAGCAGATTGATTGTGTTAGTGGTTTTCATCACTTTATTCCTTAGGACTGAGCAAATTTTCATCTCGTTTGTAATGAGTAATCCTTGATTAGTACCCTGAAAAGGATGTTTATTCAATTGCAACCAAGCTTTAACAACCGCCATCAACTTTACCGAAAACTCTTCGATGTATGCGGCAAATTATGCTAGCATTCATGGCTTATATATCTCCTGATATGGTTAATCCCTGTCAACAGCAAACAGTAACCCTTAACCTCTTTTTCATCGGGATACCGATACATTCAACGAGGTAATTCACATCTTCCAGTTTATGGCCAGAGGCGGGGTCATAGTGACGACGGTTGATCAATCTGATATACGCGGGTTGGTTACCGAATGAATTGGTTTCGTCGTGGAGCTGCCTCTATCTGTGTGCGGGAGTTTCAGCGGCTATGCCTATTCCTACAGGAGATTCGAGGATTCCCCTTACCGTGACCGCGCCCCTGGTCATAAACAGAAGGTATGGTTCTTTTTTTTGTATTCTTTAAAGGTCACCTCGGTTTTAGACTTTATTCAATAATTTCAGCGGATTTTTTTGTTCAGCTTTTTTGCTTGAGCCCTGCCGGAGGCGCTCCTCCGCATCGCCACTTTTCGGTTGAGCTGCAGGGGATTGAGGTGTCAAGGTTGCGAGGCACGAGCACCCGCAGGGCTTGACCTTGATGCATCAATCACCTGCAGCTATGCGTTTGACGGGGATGTTTTGGATAACTCCTGTGCAATCGCCCAGGTAAATCCCACGAGCTCTCTTGCAATGGCTGTTTTGGTGACATTGACCTGTTTGCCTTTGGCCATCATATACCGGTAACGGTCGCAGAGGCGACACTGAGCTTTCCATGAAATTTCAATGATCTTTTTCGGGAGTTCTTCTTGTCGTTGGCGAATAGTCCTGCTTTTTTTCGCTGCAAACCGGTAGGCATGAGCCGCCTCTATTAAGGCATTGCGCACATGCCTATTCCCTGTTTTTGTGATGGACCCTTTTTTCACTTTGGCCCCACTTGAATGCTCAGAAGGGATGAGACCCAGAAAAGCCATGAGCTTTCCTGGTGTTTCAAAGCGAGTGAGATCTCCAAGTTCAGCGGCGATTGTCGCTGCAACGATGAGTGATATTCCTCGCATTGACTGAAGGGCTTTGATCAATTCGCTCCTGCTGCTTTGCTGGGATTGCAGTCGAATTTGCTCGGTGAGTCGCTGAACGCGGTTGATGCTGTCCGTAACCGTGTCGATATACTCTTGTAACACGATCCTCTGTGATGGATGGGGCATGGCGACGGTGGGGAGCCAGTTGAAATAGGTCTTGGTCCACAGGGTTTTCCCTGGATAAACAACATTATGCCGAAGTAGAAATGCGCTCAACTGCTGTTTCGCCACCCGCAGTGCACGGGTTGCATCTATTCGGGCACGCATAAGATCTCGCAAGGCCTCGTCTTCCGGGGTGGGCACATAGACGGGAGTGAGCTCGCCAGCACGATGGAGCCTGGCGAGAGTAAGGCTATCTCTTCGGTCGTTTTTTAGCCGGTTGCCACTCTGTTGGGGAATTTTGGAAGGCGCTACGACTACGCAATCGAAAGCATTGCCGGTCAGATGCCGATAGATCCCGTAACCGCAAGGACCAGCCTCATAAACAAACCGAAGTTCCCCTCCTTGTGAAACGAGAGTCCTGATGACTTTGTCTAACTGATTCAGGTTGTTATTGATGCTGCCGTAATATCTGACCTCACCATCGCGATCGTCATCCGCTATACTGATCGATATGGAGTTTTTGTGGACATCCAATCCGACATTTTTTATCGTCTTTTTCATGACCTGCCTCCTTGGTTTTGGCTCTGCGTTGATTGATGTATCTTTCAACGTAATCCACGATGACAAGGTTGGCAGGTCTG
>CAIMMA010000271.1 GCA_903842475.1 uncultured bacterium | reverse complement strand
GGTTATCAGTTCCGTGACCGTCTTCCATGACATCACTGCACGCAAAAAGACCGAGGCTGCCCTGCGCCGGAGCGAAGAGCTCGGGCGCAAGCTGTCGACCGCCGTGGAACAGAGCCCGGTTAGCGTGGTCATCACCGATGCCCAGGGTACCATTGAATATGTCAACGCCAAGTTTGTGCAGCAATCCGGATATGCAATCGAGGAAGCGGTGGGCCAGAACCCGAGGATCCTCAAATCCGGCTTGGTGCCGGATGAGGTCTACGTCGACCTGTGGACCACGATTACCGCAGGAAACGAGTGGCGAGGCGAGCTCCAGAACAAACACAAGGACGGCTCCTTCTATTGGGAAACGGTGTCCATTTCGCCCATCCGCAATCCCGAGGGCGCCATCACCCATTTCATCGCCATCAAGGAAGACATCACCAAGCGCCGGCACATGGAGGAACAACTCCGGGACAAGGAGGGTATGCAGCTCACCCTCATGGAGAGCCTGCCGGTCGGCCTGGTGATTATCGACGCCCAAACCCGGACCATCGAGCAGGTCAATCCGTATGCCGCGACCCTGTTCGGCGCCGCCCCGGAAACCATTACCGGCAACATCTGCCATCATTTTCTCTGTCCCGCCGACAGGCATTGCTGCCCCATTTCCGATATGGGTCAGACTGTGGACAACTCGGACCGGATCATGATCGGCGCCGGCGGCGTTCGCATTCCGGTGCTTAAGACAGTTCGCAAAATCAACATCAAAGGGCAACTTAAGCTATTGGAATGCTTTGTTGATATCCGAGAGCGCAAGAAGGCGGAAAATGCCCTGCTGGCGGCGAACGAGCAGCTCGAATCGGCCATCGATCGGGCGGAATTGCTGGCCAAGGAGGCCGAAACTGCCAACCAGGCCAAAAGCATCTTCCTTGCCAACATGAGTCATGAAATCCGCACGCCCATGAATGCGGTCCTCGGCATGCTCCATCTGGCGCTGCGCACCGAGATGACCAGCCAGCAGCGCAATTTTCTCGGCAAGGCGGAACTCTCGGCCAAGGCCTTGCTGCACATCCTCAACGAGATTCTCGATTTTTCCAAGGTCGAGGCCGGCTATCTGCACCTGGAGAAAGTGCCCTTTGCCTTGCATGAGGTCCTTGAAAACCTGAGCACGGTCATCTCCGCCCGATTGCAGGACAAACCTATCGAATTCACCGTGGGCGTCGAGCCCGATGTGCCGACCTTGCTGCTGGGCGATCCGTTTCGACTGGGGCAAGTGCTCATCAATCTGGCGGGGAATGCGGCTAAATTTACGGAGCAGGGCGAACTTCTGGTGCAGGTTCGACTCGAGACGCCGGTGGTCGAGCAACGGGCACGGCTTCGGTTCGACATCGTCGATGCCGGCATTGGTCTGGCACCGGAGCATCTCGAAATCCTGTTCACCCCGTTTACCCAGGCCGACCTCTCCACCACCCGCCAGTTTGGCGGCACCGGCCTGGGACTGTCTATCTCCCAACGGCTGGTCCAGCAGATGGATGGCAAGATCAGCGTGGAGAGCACCTTGGGTCAGGGAAGCTGTTTTTCCTTTGACGCCCTGTTCGAGGTGGACGAATCTCAGGAAGATTCGGTGGTTGCTGCGGACGCACCGTGCAAACGGGCTTTGATCATCGACGAGCACGCTTCAGCCCGCAAAGCCCTGCGCGACTATCTGCACACCCTCGGCGTGGCGGCCGATGAAGCCGCCACCAGGACAGAAGGTCGTACCCTGCTGGATAAGGCATCTTCTTCTCAGGTACCCTTTGATCTGATTTTTCTAGCCGGGGACGACACGACCATGG
>CAIMMA010000270.1 GCA_903842475.1 uncultured bacterium | reverse complement strand
CAATCCGACTCGTTTTGAAGACGATCAATCCGGCTATTTCTTTGTGTATCAGGGAACGGTGAACGTAGCCTTTCCGGTAAACCAGGGAAACCAAGGGAAGGATCTTGGCGACGTCAAAGACAAAAACGGAGTCTATGTGATCCGTGACCTGTTGCAGAAAGCAAGTGGTGGTGGCGGCTATGTCGAATACATCTGGCCGAAGCCAGGTGCCGGCGATGTCCCTAAATTAAGTTATGCCGAAATGATCCCCGGTCTCGACATGTGGGTGGGAACCGGCATCTATATCGACAATATCGAGAAAACCAATCAGGCTATTCGCGAGGAAATGGATCGGCTTTCCGGGAAAAAAACCAGCCAAATGATGGCGGTCGCCGGGGGTATTTTTTTGGGAATTGTCGCCTTGAGTTTTGTTATTGCCTTGGGGATCAGCTCAGGATTGAAAAACCTTATTTTTAGTTTTCGCGACGTAGCTGAAGGGGAAGGAGACCTGACCAAGCGCATTGCTGTACACTCCAAGGATGAACTCGGCGAGTTGGGGACTCTTTTCAATATGTTTTTGGGCAACCTGCAGGCGATGATAACCAAAATCACCGGCAACTCCATGGCGGTCAACGAATCGGCCGTATTGCTCACCGAACTTTCCGGCCAGATGAACGAGCGGGCTCGGGACACTTCGATGGTGGCCAACAACGTTGCCGCAGGGGCGGAAGAAATGACCACCAACCTCAATGCCGTGGCTGCGGCCATGGAGGAGTCCTCGACCAACACCGCCATGGTCGCCTCCGCCGCCGAGGAAATGACCGCGACTATCAACGAAATTGCCACCAATGCCGAACGTGCCAGTGTCATCACCAACGAGGCTGTGCAACAGTCGGTTAGGGCTTCGCAGCGCATGACCGAACTCGGCGTTGCCGCTGAAGCAATCGGCAAGGTCACCGAGACCATCAACGACATTTCCGACCAGACCAATCTTCTGGCGTTGAACGCCACCATTGAGGCGGCCCGGGCCGGAGAAGCGGGCAAGGGGTTTGCGGTGGTCGCCAATGAAATCAAGGAGCTGGCCAAGCAGACCGCCGAGGCCACCCGCCATATCAAAGTGCAAATTGAAGGCATGCAGACCACCACCACGGTTACGGTGGAGGAGATTAAACAAATTTCCCTGGTGATCAATCAGGTAAATGAGTTGGTCGCCACCATCGCCACGGCCGTTGTCGAACAGAGCACCGCCACCGGAGAGATTGCCGCCAATATTGCCCAGGCCTCCCAGGGGTTGCAGGAGGTCAATGAGAATGTCGGCCAAGGTTCCGTGGTGGCAGGAGGCATTACGGCCGATATTACCAAAGTAAGTGTTGCCGCCGGAGAAATAACCAGCTCGAGCGAACAGGTCAGGGAACGGGCCCAACAGTTACAAACAACGGCCGGAGAGCTCAAAGCCATCGTCGGTCGCTTCCGGATTTGAATCCCCTGTTCCAGCCGCAGGGTGTTTTCCTGCGGCTGGATGGTTTCTTTACCCGTACAGTTTTCATGAACGAGATTGCCGCCGGAAGGATTGAGGTCCATCAGATGGACCGGCTGTCTTCTGAAAAAAGGTCCTTGGACAAAGGAGTCGTGGTGGCTCCCCGGAGTTTACCTTTTCCCCTCGACCACACCAGCGCCCACAGAGCATTTTTTTTCATTCTAGTAAGTTGTCCTGCTGGTCAAGTTTTTGCTAAAGCGTTCAAGCCTCTTGCGGTCAGAACTTTTCCATGGTTTTTTATTGGGAGAAACAACCAGGTCAGTTATGTTTGCGCAGAGTCTGTTTACCGCTCGTGTTGCCAGTCGACCACGATCTCCCCGGTTTTTTGCAATTATCCCAAGGCCGCACTTCATGCAGGATCTTCAGATCACCCAGACCATTACCATCGCCGCAGCCGAGATTGAGATAACACCTATCCGCGCGCAGGGGGCTGGCGGCCAGAACGTCAACAAGGTTTCCAATGCAGTCCACCTGCGATTTGATGTGGGGAAGTCTTCGCTTCCCGATGCTTACAAACTCAGGCTCCTTGCCCTGCATGATCAACGTCTGACAGTCGATGGCGTGGTTGTCATCAAGGCTCAGGAGTTCAGGAGCCTCGAAAAGAATCGGGCGATGGCTTGTGAACGGTTGGCGGAGATGATTCGGGCGGCTGGGGTTATCAGGAAAAAGCGCAAAGCCACCAGGCCGACCTTGGCGGCCAAAAAAAGGCGGCTGGACAGCAAGATTAAACATGGGCAGACTAAATCACTGCGCAAAAAGCTCAGCTGAAAAATCGTTCGCCACGGTGAGGCAAATCGACCTTTGATCGCATGCTCCCAAGCTTCTTGACCAAATGAGTTCTTGTCACAATTACTTTTTTGAGTCAAGATGCCGAGACGTAATTATATAGAATTTTTAGCACCTGGAGAGTGTGGATGAAAGATAAGATAATTCATCAGTGGAGAGATTGGGTCCTGGAATATGTTGAGGACGGCAAGTATGAACTGATTCATAAAGAAACCCTGACGGTTCGCACGATATTGGCCAAAACCGATATGGATGCGGAAACGCAATCGCAACAGATTATTAAAAATGCGAAAGGCAACCCACCTGTCGAACCGACCGACGGAGTGGCATCGTAAGCTTGGTTGGCATCCACCCCTTGGGCCGCTCTGTGGTTTGAAAAAAGCGACGAAGGTCCTGCCAAGAGCCGCTGATACAAAGTATGGAATAATGCTTAAGGCCTCCTGAGCACCCTTCCCTCGATGGAAGAGGTTCTGGGAGGCATTCCCCCCTGCAGCCCTTCTCATTGTGTGACCCATTGTTTCTTTATGAGACGCATGTGTCCCGCCTCGTTTCCTTTATATTGCTGATTTGTTGCATTTTCTGTCGTTTGACGGTCGACGGTGCCGTCTCTGCATGGCGGGGTGGGCAAGTGCTGGGCCTGATACGGTCAATGCGATTGCCTGCCGCCCACAACCGGATTACTTTGAGCAGGCAAGCCAGGTGCCGCGCTGGTATCACTGCCCGGATTCCTCGGCAGGCGATAGGTGGCCGCAATGTTTGGTTGCATCGCTCATCCATCGATGTTGGGCGTGAGCGTGGAAGAGGGGTTTACGCTTTTTCCCCACTTCCGAGCCCCGGTCGTTCCCGCCGGCCAATCAAAAACCGTACTGCAATAAAGTAAGCACACGCGAAAAGCTGTCCCCCTCGCCTGGCCCCGCTGCGCCAGGCTTTGTGCTGGGTCCTCGGCCGGAGGGCGAAAAACCAAATAGTAGGGCGCCTGCTTATTTGCCGTCGCTGGGCAGGCAAGGCGCAGACCGGCGTCGGGGTGCGGGCTGGAAGGAGTGGGCGGCTCGTCGCGCACAAGGGGGTTGATGTCCTTGGTCGGAGCATGAAAGGCCCCGCCGCAGAGCAGGTGGCGGGTGTTTCCTCCTTCCGGCGCAAGACCTTGCGGTATGCCTTGCCCGACCTTGCCCCACCTGGTTTGCAGCCAAGGGCGTGACGGCTTACGCATACCCACTTAGGAAAAAAGAGCTGGAGCCGGTGGCCTATTTCTGATTAGCGGTGAAGTCACCATGAGCTTGTCTGAAAATCGGGGTGTTAAACGGTATTCGTTGACTTGGGGAACAGTATTTGTCATAACAACGCTGTAATTTTTCCAGGCGGATGGTTTTTCAATAACTGAGGAGGAAGAGGATGAAAATGGGAAGTATTGCGCTTCGGGTGCTGCGATCCGGATGCCTGTTGCTATTGAGCCTATTGGTGACGACCTCATTTGCCCGGGCGGCAACAGTCAAGATAGGGGCTATCTTAGCGGAAACCGGCCCGGCGGCCTTTCTGGGAGGCCCGGAGGTCAGATCTCTGAACATGCTGGTCGATGAAATCAACGCCAAGGGCGGCATTCAAGGCAAACCCATCGAATTAATCGTCAAGGATTCTGCCGGCAGCCCCGAAAAAGCGGTTTCCTTTGCCAAGCAGTTGATAGAGGAAGATAAGGTGTTTGCCATCATCGGTCCCTCAACCAGCGGCGAAAGTCTCAATATCAAGAAAATTGCCGAAGACGGCAAGACCATCATGATCTCCTGTTCCGCCGCCGAGTTGATCGTCAATCCGGTGTCGCCGCATGTGTTCAAGACCGCACCCAGCGACAGTTATGCGGCCCAGCAGATCTTCATGACCATGCAGAAGCGGGGCATCAGTAAAATCGCCGTGCTGGCCGGCAATGACGGGTTTGGCAAGGCCGGCAAGGAGCAGTTGGCCAAAAACGCCCCGAACTTCGGCATCACCATCGTCGCTGAAGAGGTCTACGATAAAAGCGCCACCGACCTTTCAGCGATTGTTGCCAAGTTGAAGGCGGTTGAGGACATTCAAGCGGTGGTTAATTGGTCGATCGTCCCGGCCCAGTCCATTTTGGCAAAAAATATTCGCCAGGCAGGCTGGCAGGTGCCGATCTATCAAAGCCACGGTTTTGCCAATATCAAATATGCCGAGGCTGCTGGAGTCGCCGCCGAGGGCATCATCTTCCCCGCCAGTCGTTTGCTGGTGGCCGAGGCCTTGCCCAAAGGCGCGCAGAAGGATTTTCTCCTCAAATATACCAATTCTTATGAATCCAAATTTAAAGAAAAAGTTTCCACCTTCGGCGGCCACACCTACGATGCCATGACCATTCTGGTCAAGGCGATTGAAGTGGGCGGCGAGGATCGTGAGAAGGTTCGGGCTGCCATCGAAAATATCAAGGGTTTAATCGGCACCGCCGGCACCTTCAATTTCTCCGAGACCGATCACGGTGGTTTGGGGCTCGATGCCTTTGCCATGCTGACCGTCAAAGATGGTCAGTTCGTGCTGCTGGATAAGTAACACGTCGTTTTTCCCGCCTGCACCTGTCAGGTGCCAGCGGGTTTTCTCTTGTGGGGGATAGGGCCGAAGCAGATTTGGCCTATCCCCCGATTTATTTGTATGGCGGGGCGACGCACCCTCGGCGCACATGGAAAAGAACACCCGGGGATATTGCCGTTGATAGGGGATCATGGTATAGGTCCCCACAAATTCGTAACTACCTGCTTCCCGTGATTGTCCCGGGGGGCCCAAGACCGCACATTACGTCAAGCAAGGAGCACGCCCAGTCATGGAACGAACATTCGCCATCATCAAACCCAATGCCTTTATCGCCGGTAATGCCGGGAAAATCATCGCCCGCATCTACGCCGAAGGCTTTAAGATCGTGGGTATCAAAAAACTCTATCTGAGTAAACGCGAGGCGGAGGGTTTTTATTATGTCCATAAAGAACGGCCTTTTTTCGGTGAATTGACCGATTTCATGTCCAGCGGCCCCTGTGTCGTCATGGTTCTGGAAGCGGAAGGCGCCATTAAAAAATGGCGGGATCTGATGGGCGCCACCAACCCGGCCAATGCTGCTGAAGGCACCCTGCGCCGCGAGTTCGGCGATAGCCTGGAGGCCAATGCCACCCATGGCTCCGATGCCCCGGAAACCGCGGCTTTTGAAATCGGCTATTTCTTTGCCGGGCTGGAATTGCTGGTCTGAACAAGGCCGGCTGCCCGGACATTCAGCTTACACGCTAAAGGCGGTCCATTGTGGACCGCCTTTTTTGTTTTCTCATTTCCCCGGGGTTTGTGGGGATGCGGGGTTACGACAATGGTTCAGTGACCTCGTCCACCAAAGTCAGGATCGAGCGGTACGGGATGTGGCCATGCAGTGCCAGGCCGATTTCGCAGGTTTTGCTGGTCGAATACCCCGCCTCGCAGCCGTAGACCTTGTCGGATAAGTCCTTTAAGGCCGACGCGTTGAGTTCCGGGAAATTGAACCCCCGGTCCCCGGCAAAACCGCAGCAGAAAATATCCTCCGGTACCACCACCTCGGTGGCGCAGAGCAGGGCCAATTCCTTGAGTTTGCCGTCCAGACCCATTTTGCGGGTGCTGCAGGTGGCGTGCAGGGCGATCTTGGCCTCCTTGCGGGTGAAGCGGAGCCGGTCCTTGAGAAACTGGAGGACAAATTCCACCGGTTCGAAGAGCTGCAGCCGTTTGTCCAGGGTGGCGCGCATCCGCATCAGGCAGGGGCTGGTGTCGCAGAGAATCGGCAGCGCGCCGTCTTCCGAGGCTTTGAGCAGGGCATCGCTCAGTTCGTCGGCCTTGCGGTCGGCCTGCAGCCTGAACCCCTTGCTTTCAAAGGCCTGGCCGCAGCAAAGACTGGTAAGCTGTTCCGGGAGGATCACCCCATACCCGGCTTTTTTGAGCAGCGCCAAGGTTTGTTGCGGCAAGGGCTGCCGCATGGTTTCTTCGCGGGACGGGCCGCCCATGGCCCGGCTGGCACAACTGGGGAAATAAACCACCCGCAGCGGATGGGCCGGATCGACCGGTTCGGCTTTGACGGCCGGGGCGCCGGTGGGCATTTCCCGGTTCCATTGGGGCACGACTCCGAGCGTGGCCTTGTGCGCGGCCTCGGTCACCGCTTCCATCGGTTGGGTGCCGGTGAGCTTGTGCAGCTTGTCCACCGTTCCGAGCACGACGCCGGCGGTCTTGGCCACCCCGCCGAAATGGTCGGCGGTCCAGCAGGCCACTGCCGCGGCCAGTTGGCCATGGGACTCCTCGCGCAGCGATTTGATCATCTTGCCGGTATCGATGCCCACCGGGCACAGCGTCGAACACAGGCCATCGGAGGCGCAGGTGTCCATGGCCGGATAGCGGTAGCTCTTGATCAGTCGTTTGACCGCCGGGGTCGCGCCCTTGGCCGCCAGTTGCCGGCTGATCTCCCGGCGACCGGCAATGCGCTGCCGGGGGGTGAAGCTCAGGTTCTTCGACGGGCAGATCGGTTCGCAGAACCCGCATTCGATGCATTTGTCGACCAGTTCATGCGTCGCGGGCAGAGGTTTTAAGTTTTTGACATGGGCCTCGAGGTCGCTGTTGAGGATCACGCCCGGGTTGAGCAACCCATGGGGATCAAAGAGGTTTTTGATGGCGTGCATCAGGGCAAAGGCCGCCTCGCCCCATTCTTTCTCGACAAAGGGGGCCATGTTACGGCCGGTCCCGTGTTCGGCCTTGAGCGAGCCGTCGTATTTTTCGATCACCAGACGCACCACCTCGTCCATGAAGTCGCGGTAGCGTACCACCTCAGCCTCGATGGAGAAATCTTGGGTGAAGACGAAGTGGAGATTGCCGGCCAGGGCGTGGCCGAAAATGATCGCCTCGTTGTATTGATAGCGGCGGAACAGCTCTTGGAGGTCGAGGGTGGCGTTGGCCAGATGCTCGACCGGGAAAGCCACATCCTCGATGATCACCGTGGTCCCGGTGCGGCGGACCGCGCCCACCGCCGGGAACAGGCCCTTGCGGATCTTCCACAGCTGGTTGAACTCCTCGGGGATGGCGGTGAACTCGATTGGCCGCACCGTCGGCAGGGGGCCCAAGCCCTCCTTGATCCGGTCGATCTGGGCCGCCAGGTCCTGGGCCGACTCGGCCCTGGTCTCGATCAGCAGGGCACTCACCCCGGACTCGAGCCCGGCGAGGAACTCCAGCAGGGCGGTACT
>CAIMMA010000269.1 GCA_903842475.1 uncultured bacterium | reverse complement strand
AGTGACAGCACACCGAGTATCGGCAGGGACGGCATGATCGTCCAGATCGAAAATTTGTATAAGCGCTATCCCCAGCCCGGGGCGGGAAGCCTCGAGGTCTTGACCGGCGCCAGCTTCTCGCTGGCTGCGGGCGATACCCTGGCCATCACCGGGCAGTCCGGCAGCGGCAAGTCGACCCTGATTGCCCTGCTGGCCGGGCTGGACCGGCCCGACCAGGGGCGTCTGGTGGTCAACGGAAGCGACCTGATGGCGATGGACGAGGCCCAGCTGACCCGTTTCCGGGGGGCGCATATCGGCATTGTCTTTCAACAGTTTCATCTGCTGCCGCATTTGTCCGCCGAGGAAAATATTCGGCTGCCGTTGGAACTGCTCGATCGTCCCTGCCGCAGCGAAACCATCGAGGCCATCCTGGCCAAGGTGGGTTTGTCGGCCCGTCGCGCCCATCTGCCCGGGCAGCTCAGTGGCGGCGAGTGCCAGCGGGTGGCGATCGCCCGGGCGCTGGTGGTCGAGCCGGCCCTCCTCCTGGCCGATGAACCCACCGGCAACCTCGACGTGGCCACCGGCCGGGAGGTCTCGGACCTGCTGTTCGATCTGGTGGCCAAGGAACGAATGACCATGATCGTGGTCACCCACAACCAGGAACTGGCCGAACGCTGCACCCACCGGTTACGGCTCGAACAGGGGGTGCTGCGGTGAAGGTGCTGCTGCGGCTTGGTCTGCGGGATCTTGCCCGGAATTTCCGGTTCACCCTGCTGTTTATCGTCAATCTCGCCCTCGGCCTCACCGGGTTTTTGCTGATCAGCAGCTTCGGGGGGTCGCTGGGCCGGCACCTGGACGCCAATCTCCGCGAAGTGCTCACCGCCGATCTGGTGCTGCAATCCTCCCGTCCCCTGAGTGCCCAGGAAGGGCTGCGCGCTCGGACGATCATCGGCGAGGGCAGTGTCGTGTCCGAGCAGATTTCCTTTTACTCCATGGTCAAGGGCGACCGGGTGGCTAAACTGGTGCAGATTGTGGCCATTGATGCGGCCTTTCCCCTCTACGGCTCCTTCCGGTATCCCGAGGGGCTGACGCATGCCCGGGTGGTCGATGGGCTGCAGCGGGAGCCCCGGCTGCTGATGAGCCGGGAGACGGCCCAGACCTTTGGGGTGCGGCCAGGGGATTCCCTGCGAATCGGGCAATCGGGGTATCAGACCGGTGCTTTTTTTGAACAGGATCCGGGCAGCGAGTTCACCACCCTGGCCCTGGCGCCTAAAATCTACCTGGGCCTTTCCCAGGTCCGCGATGCAGGCCTGATCCGTTTTGGCAGCAGAATCAGTTACAAACAGTTTGTCCGCCTGCCGGATGGCGTTGATCCCGCCCCGGTGTTCGCCCGGCTCACCGCCGCTTTTTCCGGGGAGCCGGGGCAGGCGCCCGAGGTACGGGTCGCCAACACCGTTACCGTCAACCGCCGGTTGGGGCAAATGGTGGACTATTTCAGGGGGTTCCTCGGCCTTGCCGGTATGGTTGCGCTCATGCTTTCGGGCATGACGAGCGCCTATCTCTTCCGGGAGCACCTCCAGGCCCGGCTCAAAGAGACCGCCATCCTCCTCAGTCTGGGGGCGAGCCGCGGCCAGTGCCTGGCGTTGTTCACCGGCCAGCTGTCACTGCTCGGTTTGCTGGCCGCCCTTGCAGCCATTGGTCTGACCTGGTCGCTGCTGCCGCTGTTTGGCCGGCTGTTTGATGGCCTCATCCCCGCGCAGCTGCACCTGGCCATGGATCCGGTTAACGGGCTCGTCACCGTGCTGGTCGGGGCGGTCGGCAGCCTGCTGTTCTGCCTGCCGGTCTATCGGCGAATTTTCAGGATCAGGCCGCTGGTGCTGCTCCAGGAACCT
>CAIMMA010000268.1 GCA_903842475.1 uncultured bacterium | reverse complement strand
CCGACATTGTCGATGTAACTGGTCGGCGCTGCTGTCGGAGGGGGCTGGGGTGGGGTCGTGGTATCAACCCTGATGCTCATGGTCGGGCTGGTGGCGCTGGTGCCATTGGGGCCAACATAGCCGTAGCCAATGGTATGTGCTCCTCCGCCCAGCGGCGAAGTGGGGGTGATTGCTCCGGTAGTTGGGTCGTAGGTAGCGGGCACCCGAGCACCGTCCACATACAGCACGGCGCCGGTCACGTTGTCGGGCAGTGTGCCGATGTTGATGCCGGGGGTGGGGTCGTCGGTGGTGGCGGCGGTGCTTTTGGAATTCTGTTCCGGCCCGATATTGTCGATGTAGCTGGTCGGCGCTGTTGTTGGAGCTGGCTGGGGCGGGGGCTGGGTCGGGGTGTCAACCCTGATGCTCATGGTCGGGCTGGAGATGCTGGCATTGCCCGCTGCGTCAGCATAGCCGAAGCCGATGGTATGTGCCCCCGGGCCCAGCTGCGAGACTGGTGTGAGTACACCGTTGTTGTAGTCGGCTTCCACCTCTACTCCGTCCACATACAGCACGGCGCCGGCCACGCCAGAGGGGAGGCTGCCGATGTTGAAGCCCGGGGTGGTGTCGTCGGTGGTCGGGGCGGTGCTGGTGGGGCTTTGTACTGCTCCGACATTGTCGACATAGCTGGTTGGCGCGGCTGTTGGAGGGGGCGGGGCCACGGTGTCGATGGTGATCGTCAATGGCGGGGACGGACTGCTCAGGTCACCCGACGAGCCGTACTGTTTGGCGGTCAGCGTGTGGACGCCCTCGCCAAGCAAGGTGGTCGGGGTGCAGCTCCAGGTGCCGTCGGGCTGCACCGTGGCGGTACCGATGGAGGTGGCACCGTCATAAACGGTGACGGTGGCCCCTGCTTTGCCCCTGCCGGTAAGGGTCGGGGTATTGTCATTGGTGAGGCCGTCGCCCTTAGCGCCGCCGTCGCTGGCCGGGGCCAGGACCGGGGCCGTCGGTGCCCCCGGAGCAGCTGAATGATCATCTCCTCCATCGTGGGCCAGAGCAGCGGCACCGCCTGCTGCACCTAGTAACCCCAAACCGCCAAACCCCAAGGCGGTTGAGCGTGATTCGTCTTCATCGCCTCCGGCATCCACAGCGGGGTCCGCCGTTTCCAGCTCCCCGGTTGTACTTGCTATGCCCGCAGTTGTATCGATATTTTCAACGGAAACCCAGCCATCACTGACCAGAAGGTCTATCGCTGTACCGCTCTTGCTATAATCAAGGTCAACGATCAACTCTCCATCTTTTTCAACAAGGAGATGCCCTTTACTTTTTTTGAAAGAAGCGTTCTTGGGCGTCAGTTCCACACCGTCAACCGTCACCTTATAAAGATTGTCCGGTGTTGCCTGCAACGGACTCCCCTGCTTTGCAAGCGTATGGGTTTTGAAGGCCTTATTGGTTTTGTTCATTTCACTGATGACAACATTCTTCATCACGGAACTCCTGTTAAAAAAAGATTAATAGTTTGGCGGCGCTTCAATTTTTAAGCATTTATCATGCCACTTTTATTTAAAACGCCAGGGGCACCCATCGTGCCATTTAAACGTAATTGTTTTGCCGATCCCAGTGACTTTCTTGCCGAAACCGGCTGGTATTAAGAGAAAGCAGAAGATGGCCCGAGTTTAACCGGATCGTTTTGGGGCGATAACAATAGATAGAATTGGCATCCTGACTGATTGCGCCCAATCAAGTTCGGAATCACCGGACAGGAGTCCAGGATTTCCGAACCCAGTATTGTCTTTCTGGACACGACAGACTCGACAGCCTTATCTTGCCGACAGTTGTTTTGGAGCGGCAAACTGAATTGTTCAACCGACGAAAGTCACGACCAACACGGGTGCCTATGGCGTTAAAGTCTTCGAATCTTTCGGCTACCGGGCGCTCGTTTTACTTTCTGACTGGCCGACAGTGGCGGTCAGCGCTTCGGACGGATTGATACAAATGTGGATTATGGGGGACGCAGGGCAATTGCCCGGCAAGGTGTTCCCTCTACAATTTCGAGATCAAATAGGGGAGGGAACCTTAAAGGATCGAGCGGTGAACCGTGTGTTTAATAAATTTTTAAAGCTGCAGCAGAAACCCTATTGGGGTAATCAATACCAGCCCCTCCGGGTTCGGTTGATTATTCACATCATCCGAAAATTTTCCGGGTGATCTCGGGGTCGATCAGCAGATATACTTGGACAACGGTCAATCCCCATGGCTCCCAGGGGTTGACCGTTGCTGTTTTTCCGGCATCGGGCATAATCTTTCGCAGACTTTCGGACTGAACTGTCATCTTTGCTTGGCGCACACCTTTCATAGAACCGAAGCCGAGATCCCCTTATCGTTCCGTCAAGGATTCGTGGAAAGTCTTGGCTATCGGTTTGGTCAGGTAGTGGAGGACGGTTTTCGAGCCAGTGCGGATATCGATACCCGCGGACATACCGGGCTGAATATCAATCGTCTTGCCATGCCGGGGCAGACCGCTGTCGTCGAGTTTGATCTGCACCCGGTAATACAACTGCTCGCCCTGTTTGGTTTCTTCCGCGATCGCATCGGGGCTGATATAGGTGACCGTGCCCTGAAAGACGCCGTAGATGGAATAATCATAGGCATCGAGCTTAACGGACGCGACCAGACCGGGATGGATAAAAGCGATATCGGCTGGTTGTAGTTTTCCTTCGACAATCAGGGCGCTATCGGTGGGGAGCAACTCCATCACCACTTCACCGGGCCGGACCTTGGCTCCGGGGGTGGTGAGTTGGATCTTTTTCACCAGGCCGTCCACCGGACTGAGGATATCCAACCGCTCCACTGTTGTGGAGCGTTCCGAGAGTATCTGCCGCTGCGTTGACAACTCTTCCTCGGCCTTGGTCATTTCCGCCTGAGCATCCTGGAAAAATTTGTTGCGCCGAAGGCTGATCTGCCCGCTCAACTCGGCGACTTGCCGTTGCAGCCGGATAACCTCCACCTTGCCGATATCGCCGTCTTTTAAAAGAGGCGCGCTGAGCGCCAATTCCTCTCTCACCAGGCGCAGGCTGGCTTCAAGGGCGTTGATCTCCGACTTGAGTGCCTCTTTTCGCCGGTTATACAACGCGGTCTGGTTTGCGATGAAATGCGGATAGGGTTTGACGGTCTCAGGGAAAAGCAAGGCGGAGCCTAGAACTTCGGCATGGAGACGCACCAGGGCGGCTTCAAGGGCAGCCACCTTTCCAAGGCTGTCTTTTTGAGCCGATTCGGCCTGGTTGCGTTCCAGTCGAGCCAGAATCTGCCCCTTATTTACCTTCTGTCCTTCCTGAACCATCACTTCCGCAATGACGCCGTCAATGGCTGCCTGGATGATCTGAGTGCGTGACTTAGCGATGACCAACCCCCTTAACCGGGTAATTTCCTCTATTGTTGCCCAGGAAGCCCAGGCAATGAACAGACCGGTTATCGCCAAGGTGATCATGATGTACCATTGAGCACGGTGCAGGTTGCTAAGTAACCGTACAGGGGTTTTTGAACGTACAGGGGGGTTCATTGGGGTGCGCCTCCGCCGACGGCCGTCTGCGGGATTGCAGGGCTGTTCGATCTCAATTTATTGAGGACGGCGTCACGAGGGCCGTCCATGACAATGCCATTGGGGGTCAGGATGACCAGCCGATTGACCAAGCCGAGCAGAGCTGGTTTGTGGGTAACCAGCACCATGGTCTGGGTTGGAGCGATAGATTTTCTGAGCATGGCAAGGATGCGCTGTTCAAGGCCTTCGTCCATGGAGGCCGTGGGTTCGTCCAGCAGCCATATGTCGGGTCGAGCCAGCAGCAGACGAGTGAGTGCTATCAGTTGTTTCTGCCCGCCGGATACCCCGGCGCCCCCCTCAGCTATCTCAAGATCAAGACCTTTGGGATGGCTGGAGATCAGTTGCATGAGTCCTGTGCCCTCGCAGGCAGCCAACACATCCGCTTCGGTGACACCGGTGATCCCAAGGAGCAGATTGTCACGGATGGTCCCGGCAAACAGATGGATGTTTTGCGGCAGGTATCCTAACCGCTCGCTGAGCACCAGTCGGGAGATATGCTGCATCTCCAGCCCATCCAGCAGGATCTGCCCCTGTTCCGGTTTGTAGAGCCCGGCCAGCAGTTTGAGCAGAGTGCTCTTGCCAGCGCCGACAACGCCAAGAATGCCGACCTTTTCGCCCGGCTCGATGACTAACTGATTAATGACCACGGTTTCGTTCCGGCCTCGATAGGCAAAGCGCATCCCCGAGACCTGATAGCGCCCTTTCACTACATCCGGACTGAGCGGACGAGCCACTTCATGGTTGTCACTCTCCAGGGCGAAGACTCGCTCCAGATTCTCCAAGGCGATCTTGGCATGTCCCCATTGAACGATCAAACCGGGTAGCATACCGATCGGGGCCAGCACCCGACCAGAAAGAATGGAACAGGCAATGATGCCACCGGTGGTGAGGTCGGTGGTGGTGGCAGCCAGATAAGCCCCGGTGCCGACCAACATGATGTAGCTCAATTGCTGCATGAATCCTGACAAATAGGTGGAGGTCTCACTGTAATGACGGGTCTTGGCATCGTCTTCCACCGACTGCCGGTTCATTCGATCCCAGCGGGTGAGTATCTGCCATGCTGAACCGGTGGCTTTGATCGACTCGGCCCCTTCCACGGCCTCGACCAGCAAGCCGAGTTTCATATTGGTGAGCGACGAACTGTTTTTGGTATGCACCTCGATCCGCCGTCGATAAGCCAGGCCAAGAGCAAGCGAGAAGATAAAAAAAACCAGCGCCACCAGCGCGACGATCGGGCCGGCTATTGCCATGATCACGAGAAGGAACAACAGGCCAAAGGGGGCGTCAATGGCCACATAGAGGGTAGCCGATGAGGCGAAGGACCTGATCGACTCGTAACTACGGACTTGGGACGAAAGGGTGCCGACGCTGGCGGGAAACTGGTCCATACGAACACCGAGGAGACGCTGGAAGATCTTATGGGAAATTTCCAGGTCCGCCCCTTTGATGAAGGTCTCAAGAATAGCGCTCCGCGCCATTTTAATTACCATATCGAGCACCATCACTATGGAGACTCCGACGGTGAGGACGATAAGGGTCTGGATTCCCCTGGTCGGAATAACCCTGTCATAAACCTGGAGGGAGTACAAGGAGGTTGCCAGGGCAAAAGCATTGCACAGGGCCGAAGCCAGTCCTGCCTGGACGAAGACCGCTTTGCGCGAGCCAAGCGCCTCCTTGAACACACCAAAAGCGTTGGGGGCCTCGCCGGTAGCGTGACCGGAGTGAGGGATGGTGGCAAACCATGCACCAAGTGGAATGTGAACAATTTGCTGACTGTCTTCAGGCCCTTCCAACAGCCAATTCCCCTGATCGGTCCGCCCGTATACCAGACGACAACCGACACCGGGCAACAGGGCAATCATCGGCAAGGTATCCGACGAGGGTTCTTTAACCCATTCCGGCACTCCTATCTCTAGCATCTCCAGCAGTTGCTCGACGATGTCGCGAAGAGCGTCATGATCATCCTGACCAGCCGCTTTTTGGGCGGCCGCCTGCTGCACGGTCGCAAGTTGGCGAGAGGAAAGCCGCAAATTTTTTTCCTGTAACGAGCAGCAACGCTGGGCAAGCCATGTTATGTCGATATTCTGCGTCGTATTTGTATTCATCAGCATGGTCTATTGTTTCCATTCATTTTTACATGGTCCCCGAAATCGCTGGATGTCGAAGCGGATGCAGCCTGTACTGAGGCATCGATACATTACGGGCGATTGAGACTGGTTCTCCACTTTCATAAACGCGGCTTTCTCAATCACTGCCACCTGGCGATGAAGCGGCTTTCGCGGGACTTGGATCTTCAACCTCCGGCACCCGATATACGGCACTTGGCTCTTCAGCTTTCGGCATCCGAGATGAAGCGACTTTCACGGGACTTGGATCTTCAATCTCCGGCACCCGATATACGGGACTTGGATCTTCAACCTTTGGCGTCGGAGATGAAGGGGCTTTCACGGGGCTTGGCTCTTCAACCTTAGGTACCAGAGTTGAAGCGGCTTTCACGGTACTTGGCTCTTCAACCTCCGGCATCCGATGGCTTTTCCGAAACCAGTCGAAATCGCCGGCATCCAGTCGCAAGCGATACGCTGAAGCCTGATAGGATGCCTGAATGTCAACAAATGCTAAATCCGTCTGGATAAGCTCACGCGTCGCATTGAGCACATCAAGCCAACTCCGTTTTCCGGCGATAAACTGACGATTGTAGGACTCGAGCACCCCCCGTGCTGACCGCACGGTTTCCTTGAGCATTTGCTGACGCATGAAAGCGCTTTTGCAGATCTCATAATCTTCCTCAACTTTTTGAGCTACATTACGACGGGCACTTTCGTTAGCCCGCCTCAATCCCGCAATCTTCGCCGTTGCTCCACGGATATTGGCCAACGACGACAGACCGGCGCCGATTGCAAAGTCAATGGTGCCATAGACTCTGGTGTCTTCCTGTGATGCACCTCTATCAAAAAGATCATTCTGGTATTCGGCCTTGACACTGAGGGTAGGCATGAGTGACGCCCGTTGCTGCTCTTCTTGATGTTCCGCTGTTTTAAGATCAGCCTCGAGACGGCGCAAACTTGGATTCATCTTATACGCCTGCTCGACCAGATCGCCAGGTTCCCTGGCACCCGATACAGTTTCTGAAAACTTGACCGGCGACGATATTTCTGAAAGATTCATCTCGATATCACCGGGTTCCAAAGCCTGGCCTATAAGTTGCGCCATCTGAATCAGGGCAGTTCGCTCACCCGTCTTATACGTGGCCAGGTCACTGCGCGCCTGGGAAAGGCGTGATTCCAACAACCCTTGCTCCATCGGGGCTGAAACGCCGCCTTCTATCCGTCTCCCCATCATGGCGCTGTGTTTCTCAAGAAGACCAATTCCCTCGACCTGAGCTCTAATACGCCCACGATACTGCATCAGGTTCTGGTAGACGTTGACCACCGTTTGGGCAATCGAAAGCTGGGTTTCCATTATAGATAAGTCGGCGGAGTCTGCGCCAGATTTGGCGACCTTCAAACCTGCGGTTAATTTTCCGCCGGTCCAAATCGGCTGCTGGAGGCCGATTACCCCAAACCGTTGATCTCTGGTAGGGTCTTCTTCTTGCTGATCGTAACCTTGCTGAATTTTGGCATAGGGTGTGGGGAAAAACTGCTGAAAAGCGGCATCCTCTGCGGCTTCTGCGGTCTCAAGACCGGCCCGTTTGTTCAACGCATCCGGATGATGAGCTACGGCTTCACTCACCAGTTGGTCAAGGGTCCAGGAAGATTTCCCCGGGTTCGGATTGCGCCGAACTACATCAGGTGTAATGGACAAGGATTGTTTATCAGGTAGTTCCTGTAAATCACCTTGTCCCCTGCCTTGCGCTGCAAAAACTGAATATCCAGGGAAGAACAAAATAATGAGTATGCTGCCAGCTGCTATTGTATTCATAAATGGGATCATTCTTCTCTCGCTCAAATAATGTGTTTCCAAATACAAGCTCTTGAAAAAGTAGCTGTTCAGCTATCTCTGTAATTCCAGAGGGGTAATTTTAATAACTAAAATATTTTGAATAAGTATCAGAAGCAATTTGCAGTACTGCTGCACCGTGCCCAGTCGCCATGAAGCAATAATTACGCCAAATAGCCTTTGTGAAAGGCTTGTTTGTGCGGGCACCGAGAAGAAACACCCGGTAAAATCGGGTAAATTCAACACATTCCTAAGAGCTATTTTTTTCATGCACTTAAAAAAAACGCATGAACCAGAATGATCCCAAGGGAACATTGTCCGAAAAATCCGTACTATGTTCGTCCCTCCCGGACCTTGTCCGGTTTTCTCGAACATGATCCGAAAAAAATGAGACCGTTTGAAAAGTGCAATAATTCAAGAGAAATATGGCGCCCATCAAATGGGGATGTCGGGAACTATCTTGAAAAACGCGTTTTCACCGGTGCGGACGGGCGTTCAAGATCTTCACCGGGGAGTTGTGCCGACCTGTTGATTGACTGATTTGCTGAAGCATACCGGTATCGAGACTGTTGCCATGGCATCGACAGGGGGGGGGGGACTGGCGCGAATGGCGCTAGTTTAAGGTGTTTCGCTGCGGAAATCGT
>CAIMMA010000267.1 GCA_903842475.1 uncultured bacterium | reverse complement strand
GGTGAATCACCGATAAAGCTTTGGCGTGAACATCGCAACTTGACACAGCAGGAACTTTCCAGGCACGCAGGAATAAGCAAACCCTACTTGTCACAAATCGAAACAGGTAAACGCCAAGGTACGGTTGAGACACTATCCACTATAGCACGTTCGCTAAACGTTCCACTTGACGCCTTAACAGGTTAGCGGCCAATCATGGGCGGCAAACGGATTTCGTTCGCCTTGCTCCACTCAATCCTTTTTTTGTCCTGGAAAGCCATTACAAGTCTGCAGGGATCGGGCTACCGGCAAGATTCGCCGGGTGATTGATGAGCGGATTTCATGACACTGCTTGAAAGGAATAAGGAATGACGGATACAAACTATAGCATTCGACCATTAACCACCCAGCCGGAGTTTGAGGAATGCGCGGCATTGCAGCGTGAGGTCTGGGGGATTAGCGAAGCAGAGGCCATGTCCAGCATTACCATGCATGCCCTGGCCATGGCCTATCCCCGCACCGGGCAGCTGCTGGGCGGGTTCTGCGGTGAACAGATGGTGGCTCTTATGGTTTGCCTGGCAGCCTTTGAACCCCGCACCGGCTACGGCCATATGTTGGGGGTACTGCCTTCGCACCGTGACGCAGGTCTGGGCAGGAGCCTGATGGAGGAGAGCATCAAAATCTTCAGGGATCAGGGGGGGCGCTGGTACTGCTTTACCTTTGACCCTCTGGAGAGCCGTAACAGCCACCTTTATCTGAACCGTCAGGGCGCCAGGGGAATAAGGTTCAAGCCCGATGCCTACGGGGTCAGCGGCGCCATGCACGGCGGTCTGCCGATGGATCGTCTGCTGGCCCGGATTGATCTGGAGGCGTCGCCGCAGTTCCCGCCGCCGGGGCTGGAGCAGGCTCTGCAAAAATACCCGATTGCCGTTCCCGACCGGATGCCGGAGGACGAGGCGGTACTGGTGGAGATACCTGTCGATATTGCGGCGCTGCGGGAAGAGAACCATGAAGCCGCCCTGGCGGCCAGTCGGAGCGCCCGGCTGCTGTTCACCGAGTACATCACCGAGCGCGGCATGGTTTCTTGCGCCCTGGTGCGGGGCAAGCAGGAGGGGCAGCCCCGCAGTTTTCATCTCCTCAAGCGGCAGACGGAGCAGGAAACATGACCCGTCCGCCACTCTCCGATCAGACCGTGCGGTTGCTCTCACGCAGTTCCGGCGATTACATGTCGCGGGATCTGGTCGAACTCCAACGGATGCAGCAGTTGCAAGAGGAAGGAAGGTTGCGGCAGATACTGCGCTTTGACGTGGGAAGCAATACCGACGGCTTCTCTCCCCTGGCTCGTGATCTCTTTGACTCCGGCTTTCTGGTCGGAATGCTGACGACCTGCCTGCGTGACTACCCGGACAATCAATACCAACTGCTGCGCAACCGTCTGGCGACCCGTTTCGGCGTTGAGCCGGACTGGATCGTACTGGGAGCCGGGCTGGAGGCGGTGATTGACCATATCTGCCGGGTCTTCCTGGGGGCTGACACGTCTGTGCTTATTCCGACCCCCAACTTCTGCCTGTATGAGGATTACTCCCTGCGTCAGGGGTCGCGGGTCAAGCTGGTGGACATGGGCTGCCCGGGACCCTGGGATGAGGCTGCTGTCAGCCGGCTTGAGCAGGCTATGATCAGGGAAGAGCCCCGCCTGCTCTGGATCAGCAACCCGGTTAACCCGACCGGCTGCCTGCTGCCGCTCGGTTTGCTGGAACGGCTTCTGGAGCTTGCCGGGCGAACCGGGACCGT
>CAIMMA010000266.1 GCA_903842475.1 uncultured bacterium | reverse complement strand
TGTTCGCTGAGGTAGTAGGCGGCAAACAGACCGGCCGGCCCGCCGCCGACGATAATGACATCAAAGGTCTGGGGTTGCGCGGTATCGGTCATGGGGCTCCGTTGGGTGAAGGGTGCTGACCGCAGGAGCGCTCAAGAGGATTTCCTGCCGGTATCCGCTGGATTTTGACACTTTTCCAGGGGAATGACCAGCCATTTTCCTTCTGCGGCAGACGCCGTGCAGGAACTTTATCGGCGGGAGATGGCGGCTGGCAAAGCTGGGTGATAAATAAATTTACGATATCCGTACCGGAAAATGTTTGTTTTTGATCAACCATCGGCTGGATTTAGTGTATCGTATAATACCAATTATAAAAACTCACAGTGGCTGCTGGTCTGCTGCCGACCTTTGTATGGATTTTTTCTTCTGGAGCATTGCACCATGAAAAAACAGCATTATTCCGAACTCGGCTTGGTGAACACCAAGGCCATGTTTGCGCAGGCCATGCAGGAACGGTTTGCGGTTCCTGCCTACAATTTCAATAATATGGAACAGCTGCAGGCGATTGTTATCGGCTGTGCCCGGTCCGCTTCTCCGGTGATTATCCAGGTTTCGGGCAGTGCCCGCAGCTATATCGGCACCTCGTTCCTGCCGCACATGGCGGCGGCGGCCGTGGAACTGGCCAGCGAGTCCGGGGCCGCCGTGCCCATTGCCCTGCATCTCGACCACGGCTCCAGCTTTGAGTTGGCCAGGGATTGCATCGATTCCGGATTTTCTTCGGTGATGATCGATGCCTCGCATCACAGTTTTGGCGACAATGTCGCCTTGACCAAACAGGTGGTCGAGTACGCCCACGGCCACGGGGTGACGGTCGAGGCTGAGCTCGGCGTGCTTGCCGGGATAGAGGACGAGGTCAGTGCCGAAACGTCCTCCTACACCCGGCCGCAGGAGGTCGAGCGCTTTCTCCACGAGACCGGGGTCGACAGTCTGGCCATCTCGATCGGCACCTCGCACGGGGCTTTTAAATTTAAACTGCAGCCCGGCCAGGAGCCGCCGCCCCTGCGGTTTGATATCCTGGAAGCCATCGAATCGCTGGTGCCCGGTTTCCCCATTGTCCTCCATGGCGCCTCGTCGGTGACCCGCGAGCATGTCGAGATGATCAATCAATACGGCGGGCGGATGGACAATACCGCCGGTATCCCGGAAGAGCAGCTGCGGCGGGCGGCGGCCTCGGCGGTCTGCAAGGTCAATATCGACAGCGACGGCCGCTTGGCGATGACGGCGGTGATCCGTAAGATCTTTGCCGAAAAACCGGGGGAATTCGATCCGAGGAAATACCTCGGGCCGGCCCGCGACGAACTGATCGCCATGGTTATGCATAAAAACAGCACCGTGCTGGGCAGTGCCGGCCGGGTCAAGTGAGCCCCTGGCTCGTCCGGACACGGGGGCGCCGCAAGTCGAAATCAGGGTCGAGCCCCGGGCCTCGGTGGTTCAGGGACGATGGGTCGATGGGCGACTTGCAAGGATCGTGACAGTATGAAAGATGACGGCAATCTCGTATGGATCGACCTGGAGATGACCGGGTTGAATCCCTTTAACGATCAGATTCTGGAAGTGGCGACGGTGGTCACCAGCTCGCATCTGAAGATTCTTGCCGACGGCCCGGTGATCGCCATTCATCAGACGGAGGAAGTGCTGGACGCCATGGACCGCTGGAACTCCGAGCACCATCGGAGTTCGGGGCTTATCGACCGGGTCCGGCGGAGCACCTACACCTGCCGGCAGGCGGAGCTGGAAACCCTGGACTTTGTCCAGCGGTGGGTAGGGTGCCGGATTTCTCCCATGTGCGGCAATTCCGTCTGGCACGACCGGCGCTTCCTCGCCCGTTTCATGCCGGAACTGGAGCGTTATTTCCATTATCGCAATATCGACGTCAGCACCCTCACGGAACTGGCGCTGCGCTGGGCTCCGGACCTTGCTAAGTTTGACAAAGAAAACCGGCATCTGGCCCTGGAAGATATCCGGGAATCCATAGCCGAGCTCAAGCACTACAGCGATTGCTTCCTCAAAACAGACTAAGCCGGCAGGTTTGATCCAAGGGGCTGGCCAGCGGTTCCTGCCGCCGCCGGCCCGGCCCCCCGTCCCGCCTCAATCCCCGACCTTTACTCCCCAGATTTCTTCCGCATATTCCCGGATTGTCCGGTCGCTGGAGAATTTTCCCATCCGCGCCACATTGAGGATCGAGCGTTGCACCCAGGTGGTTTGATCGGCGTAGACCTCGCCGACCAGTTGCTGACACTGGAGGTAGGATTCGAGATCAAGCAGCAGCATATACGGATCGTTTTCGCTGAGAAGGTCGTTGACCAGCGGCCGGAAGAGTTCGGTGTTGCCGTCGCTGAACGCCCCGCCTGCGATCGAGTCGATGATATCGCGGACCTCCGGATTGTTTTCATAGATTTGGTAGGGCTTGCGCGATTTGCATTTCTTCTCGTATTCGGCCTCCTGGGCGGTCATGCCGAAGATAAAGATATTCTCCGCCCCTACCTCTTCCAGGATTTCAATATTGGCCCCGTCGAGGGTGCCGATGGTCAGGGCGCCGTTGAGCGCGAATTTCATGTTGCCGGTGCCCGAGGCCTCGGTACCCGCGGTTGAGATCTGTTCGGAGAGGTCGGCGGCGGGAATGATCCGCTCCGCCAGCGACACGCAATAGTTGGGGATGAAGACCACTTTGAGGCGATCGCCGACCCGGGGGTCGCGGTTGACCACGTCGCCTACCGAATTGATCAGCTTGATAATCAGTTTGGCCCGGTGATAGGAGGGCGCGGCCTTGCCCGCGAAGATAATGGTGCGCGGCGTAACCGGCTCGTCGGGGCGGGTGATCATCCGGTGGTACAGGTGGATGACGTGCAGCACGTTGAGCAGCTGCCGCTTATACTCGTGAATCCGTTTGACATGGATATCGAACAGGGAGTTCGGGTCCACCGTGATCCCGCAGGTCGTGGCAATGATTTTGGCCAAGCGCTTTTTATTGCCCAGCTTGACCGCCTGCCAGTCGCGATGAAAGTCCGGGTCCTGGCTGTAGGGCTCAAGTGCCCGGAGTTTATCAAGGGCCACGATCCAGTCCAGGCCGATCTTTTCGCCGATCAGGCTGGCCAGCTTCGGGTTGCATTTCAACAGCCAGCGGCGCGGAGTGATGCCGTTGGTCTTCGAATTGATCCGGTTGGGGTACATTTCGTGGAAATTGCTGAACAGGAAATTCTTGAGCAGTTCAGTGTGGAGGGCGGCCACCCCGTTGACCGAATGGCTGCCGACGATGGCGAGGTTGGCCATCCGCACCCGCCGGACCTGGCCTTCGTCGATGATCGACATCTCCTGCAGTTTACGGATATTGCCGGGATAGCGCATGGCCACCTCTTCGAGGAATCGCCGGTTGATCTCGTAGATAATCTCCAGATGCCGCGGCAGCACCCGGCCGAGCATGTCCACCGGCCAGGTCTCCAGGGCCTCGGGCATGAGGGTGTGGTTGGTGTAGGCAAAGGTTCGGACGCAGATATCCCAGGCCTTTTCCCAGCCCAGCCCCTCGGTATCGAGCAGCAGGCGCATCAGTTCCGGGATGGCGATGGCCGGATGGGTGTCGTTGAGCTGCACCGCCACCTGGTTGGGGAAATCGGTGAAGGTTTCGTTTTCCTTGCGGTAGCGGCGGAGGATGTCCTGGAAGGTGGCGGCCACAAAAAAATACTGCTGTTTGAGGCGCAGCTCCTGGCCTTCGCTGATGTCGTCGCTGGGGTAGAGGACCTTGGAGATGGTCTCGGATCGGACCTTGCTCTCGACGGCGTTGATGTAGTCGCCGGCGTTGAAGAAATGCAGGTCCAGCTCGCGCGAGGCTTTGGCCCGCCACAGGCGCATGTTGATGACGTGATCGTTGTTGAACCCCGGCACCAGCATGTCGCAGGCCATGGCCATGACGATCTGGGTATCGGTCCAGCGGGCCCGGTAGCGGCCGCTCTTGTCGGTGGTGGCGGTAACGTGTCCGTAAAACTGCACCGGATACATGAACGAGGTTCGCTCATACATCCAGGGCGAGCCGAGCCGCAGCCAACTGTCCGGGGTTTCGACCTGGTAGCCGTCGACGATCTTCTGGTTGAACAGGCCGAAATCGTAGCGGATGCCGTAGCCATAGGCCGGAATCTTCATGGTGGCGATGGAATCCATGAAGCAGGAGGCCAACCGGCCGAGCCCGCCGTTGCCGAGCGCGGCATCCTCTTCGCAATCCCGCAGTTTTTCCAGATCATAGCCAAGTTGTTCCAGGGCCTCGGTGACCTCGTCCATCAACCCCATGTTGATGATGGCGTTGCCCAGCGACCGGCCGACCAGAAATTCAAGCGACAGGTAATAGACCCGTTTCATCTTGCCGGCGTAGAAGGTCTTCTGGGTCTTGATCCATTTTGCCATCAGGACGTCGCGCAGGGCATACGACAAGGCCCGGTAGACGTCCGGGTCGCCGGCCCGGTCCGGGTCGCGCCCCTGGAAACTCATCAGATGATGTTGGATGCACTGCTTGAACTGCTCAACTCCAGTGCCTTGAAAGATGGAGTTATAGGCGCTGACGGTTGAGGTTTCGGTCTGCTGGTCCATTATAAATCTCCGATGCAAGGGGGAAGTGAAGGGCGGAAGAAAGACTTGCTGGTATTGTATCGTATAAAACACTGACCGGCAAATGCGGTTTGTCGCCGTGCTGTTTTTTTGGCGTCCGGGCATGGACCCGGCTTCCGCAAGGCTTACGACTGTTAAGATTGGAATTTGGCCATAGCCCCCTTCGCGGCTTGACGTTGTGACGTTGTGGTGCTATGATGTCGTTATTCCAAGGGAGGTGACGCTATGGAATCCACGCCCAAAAGAGCTACAATTTATCTCGACCCGATGTTGCATAAAGCGCTGAAACTGAAATCAGTGGAAACATTAAAATCTGTATCCGCCTTGGTTAATCAGGCCGTCAGAGAATCGCTTGCAGAAGATGCAGCGGATATCGCCGCTTATGAAGAGCGGATCAATGAACCAGTGATCAGTTTTTCCGAAATGGTAAAAAGGCTGCAACAAGATGGCAGGATATGAAATCCTTTTCAAGGAATCGGTCTACAGGGAATTAAAAAACATTCCGAAGACCGATTTGAAAAAAATCCTGTCAAAGATCGAAGGACTCGCCGACGATCCACGCCCAACCGGCAGTCAGAAGCTTACCGGACTCGAATTGTATCGAATCCGGCAAGGTCAGTATAGAATTGTTTATTCGATCCAGGATAACGAGCTTCTTGTTCATGTGGTGAAAGTCGGGCACAGAAAAGATGTTTATCGATGAGGCCTACCGCATCGGTGGCGCGGTGCGAATGTATTGTTTTAAAATTAGCAGGGTAGCAAGGGTGGGCAAATAGCAGGGTAGGGTGGGCAAACAGCCCTTCGTTTGCCCACGCGGTCGTAGCCAGGTAGGGTGGGCAGGCTTGTTGCCCAACTCTATTCACCACGCACCAAAGCCCCGCAACCCCTGTTGCCGGGCTTTTCTTTTGTTTTTGGCGCTGCTCAACCCCTCACCACATGCTAAAACGCCGGGCATTGGAAACATGCCTCCATTGAATCGGTGGGCAAAACTGCCTGCCCACCCTACGGGTTTTCGGTTGATCGAGTAGCAGGGTAGCAGGGTAGGGTGGGCAAACAGCCCCATCGTTTGCCCACGCGGTTCATCGGCCTCCCGGCTGCAGTGCAACGTAATTACAAGGCCCCGACCCCGGCAGCATCATGGTTTTTTCGCCTTCATAGTCCTTTTTACATCCCGAAGGGATTGCTTATAAGCCTTCAGGTCGCGCGTCGCGAACATCTGGCTGCGGCCAACACTGTGCATTGGCTCAATTTTGCCGCTCTGCACATAGCGCCGGAACGTCGCGATGGATACTTCCAGGTATTCTGCCGCTTCACGGGCGGTGAACGGGTCTTCGGCAAGATGCCCAAACACCTGTTCATGGGTAAGGTCTTCATCCTGGAACAGTTTTTCGGTAAGGAGCGTAAAAAACCGACTCCGTTCGGCCGGAGGCATCGCCTTCATCTCAGCCAGAAGTTCTTCTGCTGTTGTTGTATGGCGCATGATTTCATCCCTCTTTGAGATATCGTTTCAGGGTGTCGTAAAAATTTTCGTGCGAGCCGACCTGGTAGAAATCGATAGCTAAAAATTCAACTGCTGGACCCGACCCTTGCTGCGTTTTTTCAATCAGTCGATAAGCGACCAGATACTCCTGCCGGTTAAATCGGAATTTGTAGACCCGCATCCCGGCAAGGTCGCCGACTTTGGCTTCACCGATATTCGGGTCTGCACAAATATCCTCGACTGCATCCTCAATAGCGAGCTGTAAGGGTTTGTGGGCCTTTTTCACAAACTGGCTAAATGGACGTTTGTAGTTTGTAATCGACTTTTGTGATTTCATTTTAGATCACTTTTGAGCCCATGTCAATGCGTTGTCAGTGATAGCAAGGGTGGGCTAACAGCCCCATCGTTTGCCCACGCGGTCGTAGGGCGGGAAAATAGGCACCATTCGCCCACGCGGTTCATCGGCCTCCCGGCAGCATCATGGTTTTTTCGCCTTCATAGTCCTTTTTACATCCCGAAGGGATTGCTTATAACTGCGCGGCAACTTTACACGAGGTAACACTTTGTGCAACTTGATGTAGACCTGAAGGCGGCGAAAAATCGGTGCCTCCTCGTCTCGATGCGTTGAGCATACACTCAACCGCTACTGTGCGGACGGGAGCGAAACCGGCCTGATGAGTTTGTTTCTTTCCAGTTCATCGAGAAAGGTCACCACCTGATGCCGGCAGAGCTCGGGCTCCACCTCGAATTCTTCCTGCAGTTTTTCAATCATCAGCACGGGCGCTACCTTGCTTTCGAGCATTTGCCAGATGCGGCTGCCAATCACATCGATCCCAAAATATTGTCCTGATTGCATTTCCAGGATGACCATCTCACCGTCAAACTCCTGACAGACCAGACCCTTGTTGACTTCAACCTGCAGCCGGTTGAATGCTTCAATATCGATTTTCTTATTGTTGTTATCCATTGATACCATCCGTTAGTGTTCGGTTTTTCGCGTATTTTCAATGTAATAGTGCAGCAGAGAGCTATCCTTTTGCGTATACCGCAGGCCAACCGAACCGCGGCGATAAGGCAGCGGCGGTCATGGCGAGGGCGCTCAGATATCAATTCCGGAAATAATCTTCACCGGATTGCTGAAAACCATCCGCCTGGCTGCCTCGTGCCCGACAATCTTCGCCGCCGCCTGCATGCCCGCCGAAAGTTGGGGTTTGCGGTGGGTGGTGGAATGGGCGTCGGTGGCCAGCACATCGACCACCCCTGCCCGGAGCAGGTGTTCGGCGCATTGCTGCGCCCCTGTGCCGAATTCGCCGGTCAGGCTGCCGGCGGTCACCTGCACATACATATTGTCGCCGAGCAGTTTGGTCAGCAGGTGCGGATTGCTGCTGATCGAAGGGTTGCGCTCAGGGTGGGTGATGATCGGTTTGTAGCCGTTGACCACAAATTGAAAAAGAATTTCATCGGCGTTACTGGGCAGATGGGTGTGGGGAAATTCCACCAGAATATATTCGGTTTCGTTGATGGTGAACCCTTCGATCTCGCTGGGTTTAAACAGCACCGAGACATCCGCGCCCTGCATGATGGAAACCGGTATCTTCTCCGCGCGCAGCAGATGGTTCAGCCAGGCGACCCGTCTGCTGATCTCGATCGGATCAAAAACCTTCTCATTGAGATGGGGGGTGGCCACGATCCCGGCAATCCCGTCCGCCGCCGCGAGCCGGGCCATGGCCACCGACTCGTCGAAGGTTTTCGGCCCGTCGTCGATATCCGGCAGAATATGGCAATGAATGTCGATCATGACTTCACAGGCCCGCACCCGCAATCCCAGCCGAGACTGGAGCCGCAGGGAACCTGCCGTAATACCCTGTCATGGCGCGCCTTAGTCTCCCTTGCTCGCCGTACCTGAAAGAGGTGAGAATGAAATTGGTGTAAAAGAGGAGGACAAGCTGGGTCAGGTAGTCACTGATTTCGATCACCAATTCGGAATAGAGGCCGTGGTTCTCGGCCTTGATGCTACAGGCCAGAATAAACGACAGCGTCGTCAGAACCAGATCGGTGCAGCGCGGAACAAGCGAAGCCATATTATTATGCCAGTAGAACATCAAGCGACCTCATCGAACGTCGTGGATTCGAAGAAAGAAGGCGTGTCCAGAGGGAGACCGTATGCAAAGGTATCCTGGATCTGTTGCCGGAGATTGTTGTTGCCCTTCTTTGCGGTGGCCAATGGATGGTTCGCGCCAAAGAATGGGGCAGCAGTTCGAACCCTATGGCGGCAAACACTTTCCGGGCATGGTGCAAATACTGAGGAAAAGTGCAGGTTAAGGAGCGCTCCTGCATAAAATACGACCCATTAAACGTTATTTTGCGCTGAAATAATATAGGGC
>CAIMMA010000265.1 GCA_903842475.1 uncultured bacterium | reverse complement strand
GGAAGCCGAACTGGTTCGGATTCTCGAGGCGGCGCCGGAACGGATCGCCCCGCCCTGCCCGTATTACCTGGAATGCGGCGGCTGCGATCTCCAACACGGAACCTATTCGGCGCAACTGGGCATCAAAGGGCAGATCCTCCACGAAACCCTGGAACGGGCCCACCTCGAACTCCCCGCCGGCCAGCCCGGCCCGACCCTGCCCTCGCCCACAGCCTTCGGGTACCGGCACCGGGTGCGGCTGCACCTCGACCCGGCCGGCCAGCTCGGCTTCCATCAAAACACCAGCAACCGGGTGGTGCCGATCCGGCGCTGCCTGCTGGCCACCGAACCGATCAACCGGGTCATTAGCGCGCTGGTCGATGAAGGTTGGCCGAAACGGTTAGCATCGACGATCGCGGCACTGGAACTGCTCCACTGTCCAGCCAGCGGTCGGGTCATCCTGGTCCTCCAACCTCGCCCAGCAGCACCGGTTGCCATCGACGCCGCCCTGACCGCGGCACTGGGCACCCTGGCCGACGAGGTCGTACTCCAGGAGGAACGGCCCGGCCGGAACCGAGGCGAACAACACGCCGCCCTGTTATCCCAGGATTTCACCATTGGGACGCAGCCGTACCGCCTCAACTGGGATCATCGCTGTTTCTTCCAGGTCAACCCCCAGCAGAACCAGCGGCTGCTGGCCTTGGCCCTGGATCTGCCGGTAGCCCACCCGACCCCCTGTACCGCCCTTGATCTGTTCTGCGGCATGGGTAATTTCTCCATCCCCCTGGGGTTGCTGGGCGCCCAGGTGACCGGCATCGAACACAACCAGCGCAGCATCCATTGGGCGGAGCGCAACAGCCGAGAGGCCGGCCTGCAACGGATGCAATTCGTCGCCTTTGATGTCGAACGGCAGCTCAACCAATTAGTCGCCCGCCAAGCAACCTTCGACTGCATCCTGCTCGACCCCCCCCGCCAGGGACTGGGTAAGGCCGCAGCCCTGCTGCCGCTGCTCCGGCCCGAGCGGATCATCTCGGTCTCCTGCGATCCGGCGACCCTGGCCCGCGATCTCCGTCTGATCGTCGCCGGCGGCTACCGGCTCACGGCCATCACGCCGGTGGACATGTTTCCCCAGACCCATCACATCGAATCCGTAGCCGTTCTTGAAAGGAATTGACATCGGGTAGACCTCGCACTATTCTGATTATTTTTGTTCGCAGATGTGCATTCTCTTTCTATCCGCAGGGTTTTACCGGACCCTGACGCTCACGGGCGGATGCCCGGCATAACCTCATACCCCCAGATACCTACATGGAAACAATCAGCAATCTTCTCCAGCAGCGCCGTGAAAAAGCCGATTCCCTGGCAGCGGCCGGCGTCAAACTGTTCAATAATGCTTTTAACAATCCCCAGCCGATCAGCGAGCTCCTGCCGCAGGGTAAAACCTTGGCAGCCGAATGCCATGACGACAGCGGTATCCTCTACCGGGTAGCCGGCCGGGTGATGTCGATGCGCAAATTCGGCAAAGCCGCCTTTTTTCACCTCCAGGACAAGGAAGACCGCATCCAGGTCTATGCCCGCCGCGATCTCCTCGGCGAGACGGTGTTCGATCACTTTAAAAAATGGGATGTCGGCGACATCGTCGGGGTCGAGGGACGGCTGTTCAAAACCAAGACCGGCGAGTTGTCGCTCGAAGCCACCGCCCTGCACATGATCACCAAATCACTGCGCCCCCTGCCGGAAAAATTTCATGGGCTCACCGATGTCGAGACCCGGTACCGCCAGCGCTATCTTGACCTGATCGTCAATCCAGAAACCCGCGATATCTTTAAAAAACGGGTGGAGATCATCCGCCTGGTTCGCGAATTCCTCAACAATCGCGGGTTCATGGAAGTCGAAACCCCGATGATGCAGCCGGTTCCCGGCGGAGCGACCGCCAAACCCTTCAAGACCCATCATAACGCCCTGGACATGGACCTGTTCCTGCGGATCGCCCCGGAACTCTACCTCAAACGCCTGCTGGTGGGCGGCTTTGAAAAGGTCTTCGAGATCAACCGCAATTTCCGCAACGAGGGGTTATCCACCCGCCACAACCCCGAATTCACCATGCTGGAATTCTACCAGGCCTACTCGACCTACCACGACCTCATGGATTTGACCGAAGAGATGATCTCCTGGCTGGCCCACGAAATCACCGGTTCGATGGACATCACCTACCAGGGTGTCCCGGTCAACCTGGCCCCGCCCTGGCAACGATACACCATGGAAGAGGCCCTGGAGCG
>CAIMMA010000264.1 GCA_903842475.1 uncultured bacterium | reverse complement strand
TGTACTCCTCGACGCGCACCTTCCGGATGGCTATGGCTTGTCGCTTTTACCGAAAATCAGGGATACGGCCTCTCGTCCGGAAGTCATCATTATTACCGCTGACCTTGACGCCGAAGGCGCGGAGTTGGCGTTAATAAACGGTGCCTGGGATTATATTGAAAAACCGTTTTCCCTTGCCGTCATCATACCGATAGTAGACAGCGCCTTAACTTATTGGCAACAGAAAAGGACTGTCGATTCGACCACGGCACTAGTCGACGGCAACATAATTGGCAACAGCGCTCCAATGGCCGATTGTTTGCATCTCGCCTCCGCAGCGGCCAAAAGTGAAACACCGATTCTGATTTTCGGAGAAACCGGAACAGGCAAGGAGCTTTTCGCTCACGTTATTCATCACAACAGCAGCCGTTCAAATGGTCAATTGGTGATTGTGGATTGTGCAACCCTTCCCGAAAATCTAGCGGAGAGTGTGCTGTTTGGCCATAAAAAGGGGGCTTTTACCGGTGCAGACTGTGATCGGGACGGTCTGGTTAAACAGGCCGATGGCGGCACACTCTTCCTCGATGAAATAGGTGAACTGCCGCTCGCCCTCCAAAAAACCTTCCTGCGAGTGCTCCAGGAAAAACGATTCAGGCCGGTTGGTGGGAAGGTCGAAATTTCCAGCGATTTCAGGTTGATTTCCGCCACCAACCGAGATCTTCCCCAGATGGCGGGGGAAGGGGGGTTTCGTGAAGATCTTCTTTTCAGGGTGCAATCCCTGGTGATAAAACCACCACCTCTTCGGGAACACAAACAGGATATCACTGAGTTGGTCATGTATCATATCGACCGTCAGCGCAAATCGGAGACAAGAGGGCCTAATAGGGTTTCGTCGGAATTTCTGGAAGCCTTACAAGCTTACAGTTGGCCGGGCAATGTGCGGGAACTTTTTAATATCCTTGACGGTTGCTTGGCCAGAGCACAAGGAGAGAACATACTATTCCCGAAACATCTGCCGGTTCAGGTTCGCATCGAATCTGCGCGCGCGACGATCCGCCAACGGCAACCTTTGTCGAAGGTCAGGGATGATCAAGAATCACCCCTGTCGATCACTCTCCCGGAACTCAAGGTTTATCGTGAGCTAGCCGCCAGGGATGCAGAAAAGAATTATTTGCACAACCTGATTAATCTGCGGCATGTTGACGTCGATGGGGCATGTCGTATTTCAGGACTTTCTCGTTCGCGCTTTTATGAACTCTTAAAAAAATATAAACTTTCAGCCCCAAAAAACGCTGAAGCAGGATGGACGGAAATATCCAACGCGCCACCCAAAATATTATAACGATGGGCATGTCATTGACATTATATATTAAACATGAGGGCACCATCACGGTAATCGGATAATCGCACAACTTGTACAGAACAAATCAGTAAACCCCATGCTTATTCCCATTCGCATTCAAAATGCCCTATCCTTTTTTTCTGATTACCATCAAAATTCAGCCAGCACTGAGAGATGTTCTGTATATAGCTGAAATAAATTACCATTTACAGCCTGAGTTTCAGTGGTCCTCAGATCCATTTTTTAAGAATGCGAATAACACTCCATTGTATCGACGATTAAACAATTAGCTCCATCCGAATTGGCATAAGTATCTGTAGGTCTAAGCCCTTGCATTGAGTTTTTGTCAGCTAGCAGCCAGGTATACATGGGCAGGTCGGCTCCCAAACCGAAGTTACAGGTAGAGCCGGTGGTGCCTATGTGGTTTATGCCATAAGAGCTTTGAACGATGCCGTTCTTTTTTTCGCACGCACTTGCAATCCTGAACCGTCGGATTTTGTGCGGGCGCGTCGGACTTTGTGCGACGAATTCGGACATCTCTGAGCAAAACAAATCGAGAATATACTTTTATTGTCATCTGTTGATAGGGCGGGATCAACCAGTACGGTTGTCCGGTACATCCGAACATTCGGCAAATAATTTGTCGGCACGATTTCTGCTTCAGGTTCCAGGGGGATTTCCCCCGGGAAACATTGATGTGCAGAATTTTTCAAACCTTTTGCAAGAGAAGTTCGTTATTTGTCTTGGCTCTCATATTCTGCCATCCCTTGTGGAAGTTGGGGAACAGCTCCCAACGTTAAACTACAACGAATGGTGATATATTCCATGATACGCATTGATCAAAAGAAGGCGGTGGCAGGAATTTTTTTTGTTCTGTGCAGCGGGTGGTCGAGCATGACCGATGCGTCAGTGGAGGTGCCAAGCTATCTGGACTTGGATATTGAGCAGCTGATCCAGCTTACCGTTACATCAGTAGCGAAAAAAGAGCAGGCTTTGTCCGATTCAACCGCGGCTGTTTACGTTATTACCCAGGAAGACATCCGTCGCTCCGGTGTTACCACCATTCCAGACGCCCTGGCCATGGCACCGGGAGTACAGGTTGCCAAAATCAGTGCGTCGAAATGGTCGGTTTCGTCCCGTGGTTTTTCCGGTTATCTCTCCAATAAACTCCTGGTATTGATAGATGGACGGTCGGTTTATTCACCGGTCCACAGCGGCACCTTTTGGGATTCGCAAAATACGTTGCTGGAAGATATCGACCGGATTGAAGTCATTCGTGGACCGGGTGGGACCCTGTGGGGCGCCAATGCCGTCAACGGCGTCATTAATATCATCACCAAGAAGGCCGTGGATACCCAAGGCACCTTGGTCAGGGTTGGTGCCGGTAATCAGGAAAAGATCATGGGCGGTACGCGTTACGGCGGCAAGATCAGCGATACGGCCTACGGCCGCCTCTATCTGACCTATAACGATCATGGCGGCAATACGCTCAAAAACGGCGGCGGAGACGCCAATGACGACTGGCAGCCGGCTCAGGGAGGATTTCGCATAGATGGCAGGTCGGGTGTGGACAAAGAATGGACCCTTCAGGGAGACCTGTATCACAATGGCGGCAATCAAACTATTTTTCCCTACTGGATCAGCCAGCCGCCCTATATGACAGCAACCGACGCAAAGGTAAATGTCGAGGGTGGCAATCTTCTCGGCCGTTGGCATAAAGAATGGGGTACGGGACAGGCGCTGACTTTCAAGGTCTATTATGACTCGGCCACCCGCGATGAGAAATTGTACGATCAGCGATGGAACACGGTTGATGTTGACATGCAGTACGAGACCCGTTGGGGGCAGCGGCAGAACCTGACCATGGGAAACGGGTTTCGGTCGATCCAGGGGACTTTCGAACCCGTGTTCCAAGCTTCGTTGCCTGACGTGACGGATAGTATATGCAACGCCTTTTTCCAGGACGAGATCCTTCTGGCGACTGATGCCCTCTGGCTGACCCTGGGTACCAAATATGAGCATAACGACCACACCAACAACGAATGGCAACCCAGCACTAAACTGCTATGGAAGCCAGCGTCGGGTCATTCGCTCTGGGGTTCGGTGGCCCGGGCCGTGCGCACGCCCTCCCCGTTTGAGCGTTATGGTCGGCTGCTCCTGGGGGTAATCCCGGCCCCGCAGTCTCCTCAAGGTTTTGTTCCTATTTCCTTGACCGGCAATCCCAATTTTATTTCTGAAATCCTCATTGCCTATGAAACCGGCTACCGCTGGCAGGCAAGAGAGACCCTGTCCTTTGATCTCGCCCTATTCTATAACGACTATGATAAAATCTACTCGGTTCAGGCCACAACCCCTTCGCCGACCGGAATTAATTACGACTTTGTCAATGGCGTTGCCGGTTCCAGTGACGGATTTGAGGCTGCCGTGGACTGGAGGGCAGCCTCCTGGCTCACTTTTAATTTAACTTATGCATACCTGCAGATGGACCTGGGCCAGGAGTTTCGGATGGGCAGCAATTCGTTCCTCAGCGATCTGGTGATGGCCTCGACTCCCCGTCATCAGGCCTCCCTCCGCACCTCCATCGCCTTAGCCAAAGACGTGCGACTTAATCTCTGGCTGCGCGCTGTGGATGCTATCGCCTGCAGGGATGCTTCCACCCCGCCTGGACCTCTTGTTCCCCTAGATTCCTATTACCTTCTGGATTCCAACCTTATCTGGACGCCCCGTAAGGGACTCGAGGTAATGCTTGCCGGACAGAATTTGACAAACACTAATCAGTTGCAATATCAAGCAGAAACCGGCGCTCCCCCGACAGTGATCGGGACCAGTGTTTATGGCAAGATCACCTGGAACTTCTAAATTCATATTTCGGCAAAACTGCGATCAGTTGCTTCAGCACTGTGTCGCTAGGCACCAGGGCTCAAATTTCCTTGGTTTGCATGATCTTTTTAGCAAAAGAATTACACCCCGAAGAGTTATCCAAGCCTCTATTTATTGATATTTCATGATTCCGCAGTGACGTAACAAGAAATAAATGGATTGTACCGTTTATGTTGGGGGGTGGTTGAGCAATAGACGTCCGGTTGCCACCGCAACTCATGGGCTAAAGAACATGCAAAAAGAATGTCATAATAAGCCCGGCTATTGTCGGATTTGCCGAACTCGCTGTTCTTGCACCATGGCTATTATTGTAAAATCAGTGGTATTGGTGATCGTGATCTGGACTTTGCAGGTCTTGAACCCCAACACAGCAAGTGCACTACCGGACGAATACCAGGTTAAAGCCGCTATCCTCTATAATCTGGTGAAGTTTGTAAAATGGCCTCCGCAATCTCTTCCAGCAAAAGACAGGCCCTTTATATTTTGCATCATTTCCCGAGAATCATTGTCAGCTTGGAGTGCCGAAATCGAGAGATACACGGTCTTGGGACACAGGACTGTCATTAAGCAGGTGCGAACCGTTGAGGAACTCGATCAACCCTTTCAAGTCCTGTTTATTCACCGGTCGATGCAGGCGGAGTCGCAGAACATTATCGAATACATGCGAAATCGCCTGGTGTTGACTGTTGGGGACGAAATCAATCTGGCGCGACGGGGAGGAATAGTAAATTTCATCAAGGTTGAGGATGCTATCCGCATTGAAGTGAATGTCGTTACCGCCAACCAAATCGGACTGAATATCAGCTCGGAACTCCTAAAGCTGGCTAGTGTTGTTAAAGCCGTGACACCGCAGGACTGAGAATAAATGTTGAAATTCCGCAATCTATCCTTCAAACATAAGCTGATTTCCCTGACCATGCTGACCAGCACGTTGGTCATACTTATGTCCTCTATTGGTTTCATCACTATCGAATGGGTTTCAATTCGTCAGAAAATGCTGGAAGATGCCGGCATCATGGCCGAAATAATAGGAAAAAGCTGCGCGGCAGCGCTGACTTTCAAAGATAAGGAAGGGGCTGAACAAATACTTGCAGCCCTTCAAACCACCAAATCGAGTGTTCTTTTGACCTGCATCTATACTACGGGCGAATCCACATTCGCCGAATATCGAAACCCGAACTATATCTCCAAACGGGAGGGCGCCCCCCGAGGAGCAACAGAATCGCTTTGTGATGTTACCCAGGATCATATCCTCCCTCAAACTACAAAATGGATACTGGGAATTGGCCAGACGTTGGAGGTTTCCCGGAATATCACTTTGGACGGTTATATCATCGGATCCGTATATATGATGGTGAGCCTAGAAGAAATCTATCCACGGATGCGGCAATATACCGCAATTGTGCTGGGCATTATTGTGATCAGTTCAGGTATCGGCTATTTCCTTTCAACCAAGCTGCTGGCTATCATTTCCGTGCCGATTATGCGGCTAGCGGAAGCCATGCGGCTGGTTTCAGATGAAAAAGCGTACTCGGTTCGGGTTGAAAGGTGTGGCGACGATGAAGTGGGGCTGTTGATTAATGGATTCAATCAGATGCTGACTCATATTGAGGAGCGGGACGATCAACTTGAGAGCCATAGGGGTAAGCTTAAAAAGGAGGTGGAGATGCGTACGCTTGAACTGTCGAAAACCAACTCCGAATTGAGACATACGATACAAGAACTGCAAAAAGCCATGAAGGCAGCCGAAGCGGCGAGCCTTGCTAAGAGTCAGTTCGTGGCCAACATGAGCCATGAGTTGAGAACACCACTCAACATTATCATCAATTTTATCGAAATGATTTTAGAACGCCATTTCGGGACGTTGACAGAGGAGCAGAGTAAATATCTCAACCTTTGCCACCAAAGCAGCCATCATCTGCTGCTCCTGATCAACGATGTCCTGGATCTTTCCAAGGTCGAGGCGGGTAAAATGCTTCTGCAATACGATAAGGTTTTAATTCAACCCCTTTTTGAAAATATTGAAGGACAGTTCGGTGACCAGAGCCGGCAACGCGGCATTCAACTGGACATTGAACTGGTCGACTTGCCCGTGAGTATGGTTATCGATGAGCTTAAATTTAAACAGATATTATATAATCTTATTTCCAATGCGTTCAAATTTACTCCTGATGGTGGCCGTATTACTATCAACGCCCGTACCGTGGATTTTCTCTATTGCCAAGCCGTCGACGACCAGGAAAAGAATGTTTATCTGCAAAGTTTCCTCAATACAAAATATCGTTGCAGCAATTCCGATTACCTATGGGTCACGGTAAAGGACACAGGTATCGGTATGCAGCCAAATGACTTGCAACAGATTTTTAATCCCTTTGAACAGATAGAGAATTCATTCACCCGCAACTATGACGGGACCGGTCTAGGCCTGACCTTGAGCCAAAGTTTCATAGAACTTCACGGGGGGGGCATCTGGGCCGAAAGCGACGGGGAAAACCAGGGGAGCCGTTTTGATTTTGTCATTCCTCTTCAGGAGCCCGGAGTATGGCGGGCAATGAATTGTAGCTGATGAGCTACTTCGTTGATTCCTTTGTAACAGATAAAAAAGTCGTCCGCGTAATTGAAAATCCGTGCCGACAGGCGGCGTACCTCGACCCGTGTCCTTATTGGTGGTTGTCCGTTTCCGGTGCCCATAACCATCGTCCTCTTCCTCCGGCGCATCCAACCATTGCTTGATGAAATACAGCACGTTGGAGGCAACAATCCGACGAGCAACACTTTTCATCAGTTCGGCGTGCGGGATGCTGTCAAAATAACCTGACAAATCCGCATCCACCACATGGGTATGGCCTATAATCAGAAGGTGATGAACCGCTTTTACCGCATCCTGCGCCCCTGGTTCTAGCCGATATGCATATTG